>JAXDMI010000625.1:0-16638 GCA_034666145.1 Myxococcales bacterium
TGTCCGGTCTTGCCGATGCGCACCAGATTGCCGTCGAGACCGCGCAGCGTCGTGGTCACCGTGCGACGCGTACCGCTTCCGTCGTTCGCGGAGCTCTTGCGCGTCGTCTGTCCGAAGCCGACGAGGCGCACGGTGTTGCCGGCGAGCGCGGACGTGATCGGCGTACGCCGGATCGGGATCGGCGTGACCGCGACGGGGCTGTCGAGAACGACGATGGCGACGTCGTGCGCAGCGTCCCCGTCGTAGCGCGGATGCGGATGGATGTTGGCGCGTCGCACGCTGATCCAGTCCTTGCTCTTCGCGCTGCCGCTCGACGCGGCGGTCATCACACGGAACGTGGCCTTGCTCGGGATCACGTTGGGATTGTTCTCGCCGACCACACAGTGCGCGGCGGTGAGCAGCACCTTCGTCGAGATGAACGTGGCCGTGCACGTGTACTCGTCGGAGCCGAGCGCTTCGACGAGCTCGACGACCGCAGCATCGTTCGGGTCGGTGCGGCCGCCGATGATCTCGTCGGCGGTGGTGCCGTCGTCGATCGGCGTGCCGGAGCTGCCGGCGCAGGCAGTCGCCGAGAGAGCAAGCGTCAGCCCCAGCATCGCGAGAGATCGCTGCATGGCGTCTCGATTTGCGAGATGTGTGCCAATGTCGGATGTGAATGAACGCCCTGAAATAGCGGCCCTCCGTCGTGCCTTCCGCTGGATCCGAGGGCGTGCGGTCCGGTACCGAGGCGAGCCAGTGATCCGCGAAGACGGCGTGCCGTCCGTCGATGGCGAAGCCTCCACGGCTCTGCTACTTCGATGCGCGTGAAGACCTTCTCTTGCTTCGTTGCTGCAGCGGTCGTCCTCGCAGCGTCGGTCGCTGCGTGCTCTTCGACCAAGAACGAGGCCGTCGCGCCGGGCGCGGGCGGACCGGGCGCGCTCGATGGGGGCACGGAGGCTGCCATCGATCCCGCGGCGTACCCCATCGTGGTCATCGGCGCCGAGCCGCAGCGCACCGGCGACGCCGCCAAGGGCTATCGCGCGCTCGTCAACGAGCCGTACGTGCCCTGCGGGATCCCGCTCTCGGCGTACTCGCAGGTCTACCCGACGGTGGCGCCCGAGAACACGGTGCCGGGACGCGAGGGCAAGAACGCGAACCTCGCCTACAACTTCACGTCGATGACGACGACGGACGGCGTCGAGCTCGTCACGTCGAACTGCCTCACGTGCCATGCGGGACGCATCAACGGCAAGCTCGTGGTCGGCCTCGGCGCCGCCGACGGCGACTTCACCAATTCGGCGGCGCAGCAGATCCAGACGACAGGCCTCGTCGGTGCGCTGCTCACCGATCCGAAGGAGCGCGCCGAGTGGACGAAGTGGAAGGAGCGCGTCGACACCGTCGCTCCTTACTCGGTGCTCAGCACGCGTGGACCGAACCCCGCCGACGGATTCACGGCCGTCCTCTTCGCGCATCACGATCCGAAGACGATGGCGTGGAGCTCGACGCCGCTCATGGCCGTGCCGCCGCCCGCCGACGTCCCCGTCGACGTTCCGCCGTGGTGGCATATGAAGAAGAAGTCGTCGATGTTCTACGTCGGCGGCGGACGCGGGGATCATGCACGCATCATGATGACCGCGTCGATCCTCTGCACGAGCTCGGTCGCCGAGTCGCAAGCCATCGACGCGTACTTCGCCGACATCCGCACGTGGATCGCCAACCTCGACGCGCCGGTATATCCGTTCGCGATCGACCACGCGCTCGCCGACCGCGGCAAGCCGATCTTCGAGGCGACGTGCTCACGTTGCCACGGCACCTACGGCGACGGCGGGAGCTACCCCAACCGCCTCATCTCGACCGAGGAGATCGGTACCGATCCGCTCCTCGCCTCGGGCACCGCACAGTTCGCCGGGCCGTTCGTCGACTGGTTCAAGAATTCGTTCTTCGGCGACATCGCGCGGCTCGAGCCGCAGAAGGGGTACGTCGCTCCGCCGCTGGACGGCATCTGGGCAACGGCGCCTTATCTGCACAATGGCTCGGTGCCGACGATCGCGGCGCTCCTCGACAGCACGCAGCGGCCTGCCTACTGGACGCGCTCGTTCGACTCGACGGACTACGATCAAGCGGGCGTGGGCTGGAACTTCAGCACGCTCGATCACGGCAAGGCAGCCGAGACCAACGCCAAGACGAAGACCCAGCTCTACGACACGACGCTCCTCGGTTACGCGAATGCCGGCCACACGTTCGGCGATGGGCTGACCGCCGAAGATCGCGCGGCGGTCATCGAGTACCTGAAAACGCTCTGAGCGCACGGGCGGCGAGCTCGCGCGTGAGCTCGGCGGCGGGCATCTCGCGGCTCAGCGCGACGGCCTGACCGGCCCACAACGGCGTGAAGTCGGAGGAGCCCGCTCTCTCCGCGGCCGCGCGCAGCGGTGCCAGCGCGGTCGCAGCATGCGGAAATGCCGGAGCATCCGACGCGACGGGGCCGAGCGTGGCGACGGCCTTGTTGCGAATGCCGCGCGCCGGTCGACCCGTGAAGACGTTCGTGAGCACGGTGGACTCGTCGGTGGCGCGTGCGAGCGCTGCGCGATACGGCGCCGCGATCTTCGCCTCCGGGCAACGCAGATAGACGGTTCCGAGCTGTACGCCGGCTGCGCCGAGCGCGAACGCTGCGACGATCCCGCGCGCATCCGCGATGCCTCCGGCTGCGATGACCGGGACGCTCACCGCATCCACCACCTGCGGAACGAGCGCGATGGTGCCCGGTTGCGCGGAGAGATCTTCGGTGAGGAACATTCCGCGATGCCCGCCGGCCTCCGCGCCCTGAGCGATGATCGCGTCGACGCCACGCGCCTCCAACCACGTCGCCTCCTTCACGGTGGTCGCTGATGCAATGACGATGCATCCCGCCGCCTTCACGCGATCGAGGAGCGCCTTCTCGGGGAGCCCGAAGTGAAAGCTGACCACGCGCGGCTTCAGCTCCTCGACGAGCGCGCAGCTCGTGGCGTCGAAGGGCGCACGACTCGCGGCTGCCGACGGCGCGCGAGGGTCGAGGCCGAGCGCGACGTACTCCGACGCGAGTCGCTCTCGCCACGCGGCTGCGCGCTGCGGGTCGTCCGCGAGCGGTGTGTGACAGAAGAAGTTCAGGTTGATCGGCGCCGCTACGCGCGCGCGAATGAGCGCCACCTGCTCGCGAAGCTTCTCTGCCGAGAGCATCGCGCATGGCAGCGAGCCGAGCGCGCCGCCCTCCGCGGCGGCGATCACGAGCTCGGCATCCATGGCGCCCGCCATTGGCGCCTGCACGATGGGAGCTTCGATCTCGAACAGCTCGAGGAGCCGCGTATCAGGCCACATGCGTCCCAGTCTAGAAGGAGAAGGGATGCTCGGTGACCTCGGTTTCGCGCGCCGCCGCGGGGAACCGCCAGCGCGCCACCTCGTCCGCGACGCACCCTTCGATCGCTGCGCTGTGTAGCGTCGTGGCGACGATGACGACGCTCGACACGGCGCCCGACGGATCGATGCGCCACCCGAAGCGGACGACGCCCATCGGTCTACCTTCGGCGGCCGCGAATTTTTCGTAGCAAGCGCGAAGCGCGGGAACGTGCGTGCGGATCGCGTCGTCGACGGCGGCCCGAGCAAGGCCGCCATCCGGAGCGATGCTGCTTCGCGTCGATGCCGCAGGTCGGAGCTCCGCCCCGCAGCCAGAGACGGCGAGCAGCAGTGAGGCCGCGGTGCCCGCCGCGATCATCGCGGAAATGACCTCCCCTGGCACGCCCTTCACTCGACGGAGGCTACGCCTTCCACGAACTGCGCGGGATCAACCTCGGTCGCGTCGAGCGCGAAGTCGGCTTGCGAGACCTTGCCGCACTGACCCGAGGTCGTCATCACCGACACGTTGGAGAGGCTTCGCGTATCGGCGCCGAGCGCATAAATGCGCGTGGTCGGCGGGCACGTCGCGCTCACGACACGTGCGTAGTGGCGCAGTCCGATGCACGACGGTTGGCTGAGCACGGCCACGACCGAAGGCGACTTGCACGCGTCGTCCGTGAAGATGATGGTGGCGGCTGCCGCCACCGGCAGACATCGCATCTTGCCGTCGGCCGCGAGCGTGAAGGAGCAGTCGACGTCATTCATGCTGTCGTGCCAACCCGAGACGAACGTGTCGGATGCCGGCGGCCACACGAGCGCAGGCAGGAGCCGATCGCTGCCCGTGCTGACGCGCGGGCTGCTCGGGAGCGACGCGGTGATGTTGGTGCTGATGGCGCGGAGGCTCTGGTCGTTGGAGCTGATGGTCCCGTTCGACCGGCACGTCGCCGAGTCCGAGCCTGCGCCCGTGCCCTGGCCGCCGAACGGAATGGCGTAGACGGACGCGTCGTCGCTGCCTCCATCGTAGGGCCTCAGCGTATAGACGTTCGTGAGCCCTTCGCATTGCAGCACCGAAGGCTCGAGCCACACGTTGGATGCGGTGCCTGTCGACGAGCACCCGTAGAGGTTGGAGTAGTCGCGGACGGCGAACGGCTTCGTGCACGCGAGGTCGCTGTACATCACCTCGCCTTGCCCGGCAGGCGCAGCCGGCACGCAGCGCGTGACGCCGTCGGACATCATGCGGAACGAGCACTCGACGTTGAGCTTGTCGTCGCGGTACGCGAGATGCTGCCGCGTGCCGTCCGTGGCAACGAGGACCTTCTCGGAGACGGGCGTTCCCGCGACGATGGTCTGGGTGGCCTCGACGAACGCCGACCACGGGACGACGTCGCCGGCGGCACGCGTCACGGTCGACCCGGGCGCCGTCGGAACGGGCGCGCATCCGCTCGGCCCCGACGAATAGCTCGGCGTGCCGGCGTCGAGGAGCTTACGGATCTCCTGCGGCGTACCGCCGGTGGATCCGCAGCCGGAAGATGTGGAGGGGACGATTACGTACTTCGCGTCGGCGCCGCAGGTCGGGACCGTCGCGAGCGTTGTGGGGACCTTGCAAGCGGGATCCGAGAAGAGCCCCGACTGGAACGCCGCGAGGGACGCCGGCAGACAGCGGGTGCGTCCGTCCTCGGCGCGCTGGAACGTGCAGTCCTCGTTGCGCTCCGTATCGTGGAACGCCAGCACCTCGCGTGCGCCGCCGCCGCTGAGGGCCTTCGCGCGGAGACGCGTGCCGCTGACGGCGCTCGTGGAGCTCAGACCGCCGGTGACACCAGGGGTAGCGGAGCCGGCGGCGCCGCTGGCCGGCGCCCCGGAGCTGGAGGAGCAGCCGGAAGCGACTGCGAGGGCGGAAACAAGGAGGGAAAGGGTGAGCGAGCGCACGGCGCGCCGCTGGTGCACGACGCGTTCCAGGCCGTGTTTATCGATGTTTTGACCGATCGACGACAGCGGATCGGGTCACGAAAGACATGGGTGGCACACGTGGCCCAGCCTCGTCGCCGAGGCCGTCGCGGCCGGTTTTGGAGGGCGCTTACAGCTTCTTCTTCCGGCCGAAGACGCCTCGCATCGCGCGGGGCATCGACGCTTTCTCGGCGACCGCAGCAGGCTCGCGTGCGCTGCCGAGGCCGGCACCGAGCACGCTCGCCACTTCGACCTTCGCGGCGCGTCCGGTCTTCGGCGGCACCGCCGGTCCGACGATGCGCGGCGGCGTTCCCATCTCGTCGCCGGGTTTGGTGAGCGTGACGTCGAAGAGGGCATACTCCTTCGCCTTGCGAACCTGACGGCCAAAGATCTCGATGTCGGTGGCGGCGCTCACCGAGACGCCGGCCTGCGCGTCGAGCGTCCACTTGTCGCGGGCGCTGGCGCGCTTCGCTTCCAGCTCGACGTACGGCTCGACGGAGAGCTTCGCGCCCACCGAGTGCTCGAGGAGGAGAACGGCGGTCGGTTGCAGACTGCAACGACCCTTGAGGCGCTGCTGCTTGCCTTCGACCTTGAGGTACGGCCGCGGCGAGAGCTCGAAGCTCGGAGCCTTCGACTCGAACTGGAACTTCGACTTCTTGCCGTCGGGCATGTCGAAGCCGGCCTTCTTGTACTTCGCGGCGAGGCGCACGTCGCCGGAGATGCCTACGCCGGTGATGGCGTGCATCTGACCTTCGACCTGCATGTCGCAAGCGGCGCTGAGATCGAAGTGGGCGTGGAGGAAGAGCGGGCCGGCGATGGGGATGTTCGTCGGCATCACGTTCTTGACGAGAGGGACGGGCTTGCCGCCGATGAGCGTCTTGTCCCAGTCACCGTCTTTGGCGTTCTTGGTGTCGCCCTTCACCTGCACATCCATCTCGACCTGCACGTCGGCGTCGTAGTGACCTGTCGCGACGAGATCGGCCTCGAGGATCGAGTAGTGGCCCATGCCCTTCTTCACGTAGGTGACGGTGCCGGTGATCTTCGCGTCCTTCACGTCGAAGTGCGCGTGCGCGGTGAGCTGCTCGTCGACCTTGAGGCCCTTCTTCTCGAAGCCGTCGTTGAACGTCTTGTCGAAGTCCTTGTTCACGACATCGCGATCGAACGTGTACTCGACGGTCACCGTCTTCGCTTCTTCGGGAGCGTCCTCGGGGCCGGCCGTCTTCGTCACGGTGAAGTGACCCATCGGCGCTTGCGGAGCGCCGGCTCCTCCATGCGCGCCACAGGCCGCGGTGCTCAGCGCGAGCGCCGCGACGAGCAGCCCTCTCCCGAACCCGCCCGCTCGCCAACCCGCTCCCTCGTTCCCCATGGGAACCGATTGAGCACACCTTGTACCACATCACCTCCCTATAAAATTCCCGCCAAATCCCGTCGTTCCTTCCCGACCCAGGGTCGTTCGAACCCGACCCAGGGTCGTTCGTGGTGGATCGCTGCGGATCCTCAGAGCCCGCGTCGCGACTCGGAACGGAGCGGGATCTTGCCGAGGAGCGCGGCGTCGATCACCTCCACGATGCGCGCCCGATCGCGAGGCAGGTGCCCGCCGAGCGGCAGGTAGTTCGACGCATGGTTGGTCCGGAACACGGCGTCGGTGGGGCGCGCCTCGTCGACCATCGTGCGCAGCTCACCGAGCAACGACGGCACGGGCGGAACGACGAAGCGCCCTTTCTTCGCGAGCCGATCGAGGGGCGTGCCGTCGACGATCGTCACCGTGAGCGCCGAGAAGAACGCGGGGTCCATCTTCGTGACGAGCTCGGCGGTGGCGCGAGCATGCTCGTCGCTGCGCTCCATCGCGATGCCGAGGAGAGCGATCACGCTGAGCTGCATGCCCGCAGCGTGGGCTCTCCCGGCGGCGCGCACGTGCATCTCTGCGTCGTCACCCTTCGCGATGCGCTTCAGCGTCGGGTCGTCGCCGGACTCCGGACCGATGTAGAGCAGCGACAAGCCTCCTGCGCGGAGCTCGGCGAGCTCGACATCGCTCTTCTCGAGGACGTTGCGCGCCATCGCATAACAAGACACGCGACGAAGGCGCGGAAAGACACGGCGCGCTCGCTCGAGCAGCGCGCGCCAGTGATCCATCGGCAGCACCAGCGCGTCGCCGTCGGCGACGAAGAGCTTCTCGACCGACTCGCCATGGACGCGGCCCGCTGTGTCGAGATCCTCGAGCGTGGCTTCGAGGTCGCGTACCCGGAACGTCTTGTCCCTGTACATGTCGCAGTACGTGCAGTGGTTCCACGAGCAGCCGATCGTGGCTTGCACGATGTACGCATCCGCTTCGGACGGCGGGCGATAGAGCTTTCCCTCGTACCGCATCGGTCAGCTCGCGCGAGCGGTGCTCGCATTAGCGCGCCTTCGGCGCGTCACCTGCCGACCAGGTCTTCGCTGACGTCCCACAGCCGCTTCGCGACCGATGCGTCGCGCGCCTCACGCGAAGGTTTCTTCGGCTTGCTCTTGTCGAAGTAGAGCCCGCTCGTGCCGGCTGCCGAAGGATCGGTGGCGAGGAAGATGGTGGTCTTTGCCCCGTCTTCCGACGACATGAGGAACGGCGACGCCAGCTTGGCGAGGAAGCCGACGAAGCCCTCGTTGTTGCGCGCGAAGCCCGACGCGATGACGCCGGGATGGAGCGAGCTCGTGGTTACGCGGGTCCCTTCGAGACGTCGCGCGAGCTCCGCGGTGAACAGGATGTTCGCGAGCTTCGATGCCGAGTACGCGAACCAGCCCGCGTACTTCTTCTCACCCATGAGGTCGTCGAACTTCATCGAGCCGCGATGATGCGCCTCGCTGGCTACGTTGACGATGCGGCCGGCCGGCGCCTTCTTCACCGCGTCGAGGAGCACCTTCGTCAGCATGAAGTAGCCGAGGTGATTCGTCGCGAAGGTGGCCTCGTATCCGTCCTTCGTCACCTGGCGATCCATGAGCAGCGCGCCGGCGTTGTTGACGAGCACGTCGATGCTGTCGTGCTTCGCGAGGATCTCGGCACCCACGCGGCGCACGTCGCCGAGCGACGACAGGTCGGCGATGAGCACCTCGACGTCACCGCCGCCCTTCAGCGCCCGCACTTCGTCGGCCACCACCTTGCCGCGCTCGGGGTCGCGGACGACGAGCGAGAGATCGGCGCCCATCTTGCCGAGCGCGAGCGCGGTCTCGCGACCGATGCCTCGGCTCGCGCCGGTGAGGACGATTCGCTTGCCATGCATGAGGAGTGAGGACGAGTCTAACCGAATCGTCCGCGCGGGAGCGTGCGCCATTCCTCGGCGAGGCGTTCATGCCGCACGCCCAATTTCCCCGGAGCTCGTGCGCGCCGGAACTTTCGGGTCGCAGCGCGGTCGGACCTCTCGATGTACCGGCAGCCCGCCGTTCGCCCGAAGAACCATCTCCCGCTCCTCGACCGCGCTGCAGTCAGCACGCCGTGCAAGGCCTCGTGGAACGACATGGAGGGCGATGACCGAGTGCGCTTCTGCTGCTCGTGCAGCAAGAACGTCTACGACCTCTCGGCGATGACCGAGGACGAGGCCGAGGGCTTCCTGGCGCTTCATCTCGACGATCAGGACACGTGCGTGAAGCTGTACCGCCGCCCGGACGGAAGGATCCTCACCTCCGACTGCCCGCGTGGCGCGCACACGCGACATGCGCGACGGGCTGCGATGGCGGGCGTGGCTGCCGTCTGTGCCGCCACGGCGATCGCGGGGGTCGTGGCCAGTGCGCACGTGCCGCGAGCGCACCGCCTCCCGCGGTCGACAGCGCGCTTCGAGGTCCCGCGTCCGCCGCCGGCGTCGCCGATGACGCAGCGACCGAGCACGATGGCGGATGACGAGCCTCGCCCGCAGCTGACATGGGGCGTCGAGGAGGTATCGATGGGGGCGCTCGCGATCGATCCGGCGGCCACGTTGCTCGCACGCGAGCCACCTCCCGCGTCGCGGATACGGCTCGCAGAAGTGACCCAGACCGACGGTTTGCCGGTCCCGGTCGTCCAGCGCATCGTGCGGCAGAGCTTCGGTCGCTTCCGCGTGGCGTACGAGCGCGGTCTCACGAAGAATCCGAAGCTCGCCGGACGTGTCGTCGTGCGCTTCACCATCGGACGAGACGGCAGCGTGCTCGAGTCTTCGGATGGCGGCTCCTCGCTGCCCGATGCCGACGTCGTGCGTGACGTCGTGCACGCGCTCATGGCGTTGTCGTTTCCAGCGCCGGACAATGACGGCTCCGTCGTCGTCACGATGCCGATCGATTTCGCGCGTTCTTCGTAGCGCTAGCGTGCGCTCAGAGGCACTGCGTCTGCCCCAGACAGCCGGCGTACGTGCCGTCGGGGATGCAGTACCAATCCTGGTAGCACTGGCCGGGCGCGTAGCCGTAGTCGATACACTGGTAGACGCACGCCGGATTGCCCGCGCCGCTGCCGCTCGCACCACCGCCGCCGGTTCCGGCATCGGCGACCGGCGCCGCTCTCACCTCGAACGAGGCCGGCAGGCTCACTACGTCGGTGCTGTTCGCGACGGTGACGCCGAACTTGCCGGCGTCGACGAGAGCGCTCGCCGGGATGGTGGCCGCGAGCGACGTCGCGCTCGTGAACGTCGTCGTCAGCGCTGCGCCGTTGAACCGGACGACGGAGGCCGGCACGAAGCCGGAGCCCGTGATGGTGAGCGCTACCGCCGGGTCGCCTGCGTCGGCGCTCGCGGGCGCGAGGCTCGCGACGACGACGCTCGTCGGATTCGCCACCGTGAAGTCGAGCGGGTTCGACACCGACCCGGGCTTCGCGACGATCGTCACGCGGAAGATGCCGCTTGCCGTCATGCGATCGGCCGGCACGTGCACGGCGAGCTGCGTCGTGGAGAGCACCGTCGCGGGGAGCATCGCGCCTGCGAGGTCTACGTGCGTCCCGGCGACGAAGCCCTTGCCGGTGATCGTGACGTCGAGACCTTGCGGCGCGGTACCGACAGTGACGGCATCGGGAACGATCGCCGTGAGCGTCGGCGTGCTCGAGGTCGTGCTCTGGGCGGGTGCGGGAGGGGCGGTCGGAGTCGAGGGCGTCGACGGGCTCGACGGGGTCTTGCCACCGGCGGTGGCGTTCGTCTTCTTGCCCGCGGCCGGCGGACCCTGGAGGAGCGGCGATGTGGGGATCTCGTCGGCGCATCCCGCGACGACGCCGACACAGAAGAAGAGGGGCAGGAGCAGCCGTGAGAGCCGAGCGACGAACGACGACGACATCGACGAAGACGAACGCAACTCGCGTTCCAGCGACAGACGGCGTCGCTCCCCGCCGGCGTCGCGTGCTTACCTCAACGATCTTCTGCAGATCGCGGGCAACCCGCCGAACGGCCTCCTCACCGCGGGAAGCGGGGGTGGTACACGAATGTTTTATTGGTTGATCCGGCGGGTGCTCCCGTCGCCCGACAGCGTCGTGCCGGTGGACCGCGCGTACGCCTCCGCCGCCTCGAAGGCGCGCAGGAAATTTCCACCGAGGATCTTCAGGATGTCCTCGTCCTTGTAGCCGCGCTTGACGAGCTCGAGCGTGATGCGCGGGAGCCCGTCGATGCCTGTCAGGCCCTCCGGGAGATCGTCGACGCCGTCGAAGTCCGAGCCGAGCCCGACGTGATCGACGCCCGCCACCTTCACCATGTGATCGATGTGATCGATGAGGACCGAGAACGGCACCTTCGGCATGGGTTCGCCCTGCGCGCGCAGCTTCTCCAACGCGTCGCGGAAGGCGATGGGATCGTCCTTCAGCTTCGCGCGGAGCTCCGCGAAGGTCTTGCCGTTCTTCTCGAACCACTTCTTGGCGGCGACGCCGTACTCGTTGGAGAGGAACATCGACCAGAAGTTCACCATCGCCACGCCGCCGTTCTTGGCGAGGCCGCGCAGCATGTCGTCGGTCATGTTGCGACGATGATCGGCGATGGCGCGCGACGACGAGTGCGACGCGATGACGGGCGCCTTCGCCACCTTCATCACCGACCAGAACGTGTCGTCGGAGACGTGAGAGATGTCGACGAGCATCCCGATGCGCTGCATCTCGTGCACCACCTCTTCGCCGAACGGCGAGAGGCCGTGATGACGGACCACAGGCGGCCCGTTGAAGCCGGCCGAGTCGGCCCACTCGTTGGTGTTCGAGTGCGTGAGCGTCATGTAGCGGCAGCCGAGCCGATACAGCGTTCGGAGCGCGTAGAGGGAGTTCTCGATGGCGTGCCCGCCCTCGACGCCCATGAGCACGGCGACCTTGCCCTCGCGCTTGGCGCGTCGGATGTCGGCGGCGGAGGTGGCGAGCAGGAGATCGCCGGGATGACGCTCCACCTGGCGGTACGTGACGTCGATGAGATCGACGGCGCGACGTAGCGCTCCGCCGCCTTGCACGGTCGGCTTGTCGGCGAGATCGGCCTCGACGTAGATCGAGAAGAACTCGCCGGTGATGCCGCCGGCCTTCATGCGCGCGAGATCGGTGTGCGTGCGCGTCGATCGCGTGCCGAGGTCGTAGTTGCTCGCGAGGATCACCGACGGGATGTCGTTGTGCCCGTCGACGATGATGGCCTGGCGATGCAAGCGGAGGGCGCGCTCCTCGATGGTCTCGCCCGGGCGAGGTCCCTCGGGTGCGCCGCTCGCGATCGCTGCCGGCGCGCTCGCCGGCGACGCGACGGCGACCGCTCCGCCGGGCTTCGCGGGCGCTGCGCGGAACTCGCTGCCGCCTTTCGCGCCTTGCGTCGCCGCTTCGACGCCGCCGCATGCCCAGCCCGTCGCTCCCACCGCGAACGTGAGAGCCAACGCACCGAAGTGACGAGCAACAGGGTGCTTCATGGCCGCGGATGCTACACCCGCAGCGATGGGTCGCCGAAATGGGCGATCTCCTTGTCGTCGAAATAGGCGCTCAGGGCGCGGGCGAGGAGAGCGCTGGCGAACGCTTTCGGTCGAGGCTCGGCTCGTATGGCGGGAGCTTCACGTAGACCGTCGTTCCGACGCCTTCCTTGCTCTCGACCTCGATGGTGCCGCCGTGCGCCTCGACGATGCTCTTGGTGATGTAGAGCCCGAGCCCGGTGCCGAGTCCCGGCTTCGTGGTGTGGAACGGCTCGAAGAGTCGACGCTGCGCCTCCGCGCTCATGCCGACGCCGTCGTCGGCCACCGCGATGCATGCCCAGCCGTCGGAGGCCGTCGACGTGGTGATGCGAACGATGCCGGCGCCCGCGCGCTCTTCGGGGATCGCCTGCGCGCCGTTGACGACGAGGTTGAGGAACACCTGCCCGAGCCGCGACGTGCTCCCACGGACCGGCGCGATCTCCCCGTAGCAGCGCTCGATCCGCGCGCGATGCCGCAGCTCGCTCTGCGCGACGTTGATCGCCGAATCGAGTACGTGATGAACGTCGACGAGGACCTCCTCGACGGGATCCGCGCGCGAGAACGTCTTCAAGTCCCGCACGATCGAACGCACGCGCTCGAGGCCTTCCATCGCCACAGCGAGCATCGACTCGCAGTGCGAGAGGCCGAGGCCGACCGCATCGCGATCGCCTTCCGACGTTGCCACCTCTCTTGCCATGGCGGCGATGCGCGGCAGCTCGCGCGCGATGACCTCGTGATTCGTGAGCACGTAGGCGAGCGGGTTGTTGATCTCGTGCGCGAGGCCGGCGGCGATCATGCCGAACGTCGAGAGCCGATCCGCTTCGAGGAGCTTGGCCTGCAAGGCCCGGCGCTCGGTCATGTCGCGGATGACGCTGAGCAAGACGTCGTCGCCCACCTTCGACGGCCTCGACGCGACCTCTACCGGGAAGGTCGTGCCGTCCTTGCGCTTGTGCACGGTCTCGAAGACGATGCCTTGCTTCAGCGCGGCGCGGAACTGCTTGTCGACCTCGGACGCATCGTAACGCAGGTCGCGGATGTTGAGCTCGAGGAGCTCTTTGCGCGTGTAGCCGTAAGCCTCTTCGGCGGCGTGATTCGCCTCGACGATGCGGCCGTCGAGGGCGAGGAACATGATGACGTCGTGGGCGCGCTCGCGAAGCAGATCGTAGCGACGGCTCGAGAGCTCGTGCTCCTTGCTACGCGTGATGTCACCGAGGATCGCGAGGTGGAGGCCGGGCTCGATGTTGCCCTTGCCGGCGATGCGGATCTGCCGGCGCTGTCCGTCTTGCGTGAGGATCTCCACTTCCTCGCGGAACGTGCCGCCGGCGAGGAGGATGCTCCACAAGCGCTCGATGAGCTCCTCTTGTTCGCTCTGCGCGAAGTCGTTGCCGGACCTGCCGACGAGCGCCTCGAGCGGAGTCCGGAACAGCTCCGCGGCCGCGTCGTTCGCGGCGACGATCCGACGATCGTCGTCCACGGCGATCACGGCATGCATGCTGTGCTCGAACGCAGCTCGATAGAAATCCGCCGGTATGTCGCGCCCCGCCATTTCCGACCTACGTTCTAACGCAAATGCTCGCAGGTCGCGTGCGATCTAGTCGGCCGCTCCGCACGTAGATACCCTCACCGCCATGCGCAATACGCGAATCGCGTCTCGGTTCTCGCTGCGCGCCGCGTCTTTGTCGTTCGGCGTGTTCGGTGTGCTCGCCGCGACCGCGGCCGGGGCCGTCGCGTGTTTGCTGGGCGCATGCGGTAGCCAAGTCACGGCGTATGCGCCGCCGAAGACGGCGGTGACGCAGATCTCGAACACCGATTACCAGGCGCTCCTCGACAAGTACGTCGGCGAGAACGGCAAGGTCGACTATGGCCGCTGGAAGGACAACGCCGCCGACGTCCAGTCCCTCGACGCGTACCTCTCGACGTTGACGAACGCCACTCCCGACACGCGCCCCGATCTGTTCAAGACGCAGACCGACAAGCTCAGTTACTGGATCAACCTCTACAACGCCGTGGTCCTGCGCGAGATCGTCCGCCGCTGGCCGCTCGACTCCGTCACCGACGTGAAGGTGAACGCCACGAGCTTCGTGAAGAGCGGAAAGGGCTTCTTCTACGACCTCGAGATCGTCATCGGCGGCGAGAAGATGAACCTCTACGACATCGAGAACAAGATCCTGCGCGCGCAGTTCAGGGATGCGCGCATCCACTTCGCGATCAACTGTGGCTCGTCGTCGTGTCCGCTCCTCCGCAAGGACGCCTTCGACGCGCCGAAGCTCGAAGGTCAGCTCGAGAGTGCCTCGACGCAGTTCGTGAACGACGGCAAGAACGTCATCGTCGACGATGCGAAGAAGCAGGTCGTCATGTCGAAGATCTTCGAGTGGTACGCGGACGACTTCGTCGCGTTCACGAAGCAACGCGCCAAGGTGAAAGACGCCGGCGTCGTCGACTTCGCGCTGCTCTACGCGAAGGAACCGCTGTCCGTGAAGCTGAAGGACGCGAAGGCCAAGAGCTACAAGGTGGTGTTCCTCGACTACGACTGGAACGTCAACAAGCAGGACGGCTCGGTGCCGCCTCCCGGAGCTGCGGTCGCCGCGACGGCAGCGCCGGCCGAGGGCGTCGGCCACGCCGTGCCCGACGTCGAGTTCAAGCTCGTCGACGGCAGCGGTTCGTGGAAGCCGTCGAGCGCGAAGGGCAAGGTCGTGCTCATCGACTTCTGGGCGACGTTCTGCAAGCCCTGCACGGGCTCGTTCCCGAAGCTCCAGGCGCTGCACGAGAAGTACCGGGACAGCGGCCTCGTCATCATCGGGATCTCGGAGGACGACGAGCCGAAGAGCGTCGTGCCGGCGTTCCTGAAGGCGACCGGCGCGAATTTCCTGATCGGCATGGACCCCGAACGGAGCGCGGCGAACCCTCCGTTCAAGGTGACCGCGATGCCCACCGAGCTCGTCATCGACAGGAAGGGGATCGTGCGGCACCGCCACGAGGGCCTCGGGGACGGCGAGCTCGACGAGATCGTGAAGCAGATCGAGGAGCTCCTCGGAGAGAAGTGAGCGCCCCGGCGTGTGCGCATGCGGCGCAGGTCTGCGACGTTCGCCCTGATTTGCCGAGAAGCCGTTTGCCCCACGTGGCGGAAGTCGCTCACGCAGCGACGCGCGGCGAAATCACGAGAAGCCCATTTTCCAGCGCGCGCGTGCGCGGCACCGCGCTTGCTGAAGGCAGCAGCGGGAGGACGAACCCATGTCACGCAGCAGCGCCGCAGCCTTCGATGACGCCCCCTCGAACGACTCGTCGACCGACGAAGGCAACGCCTCCACGGCGCAGCCGACGTGGGCGGAGGACAAGAACCCGACGCGCCGGCTGCCGTTCTTCCGTCTCGAGGAAGAGGCTCGCCGCCTCGACCTGGAGGCCGCGAAGGCGTCCGCGTCCGAGCGCGACGAAGACGCGACCGTGACCGTGAGCGCCGAGGAGAACAAGAAGCTCCTCGCGAGCGTGTTCGCCGCTGCCGCAGGTGCCACGGATTCTCCCGACCCAGGGTCGTCGACCTCTCCCGACCCTGGGTCGTGGAACGAGCACCCGAGCAGCGACGACGAGCCGACGCTCGACGCCCCCGCACCGTCGTCGCCGGAGGCGATCGCCGCCCTGTCGATGCCGCGCGCCGTTCGCGTGACGGCTCGTCCGCCGGCGCTGAAGATGCTCGTCATCACGAGGCCGCCTCCTCCGGCGCACGTGCCGCGGAGCTCGGTCGCGCCGGCGGCGGTGATCTCGGCGGCGGCGGTGATGCCCTCGATCGCAACGGAGCCGGTCGCGTTCCCGCGGACCTCGCCTGCGCTGGTGATGTCGCTCTGGGCGCCCGCGCCGGCAGGGGCGCCCGCTGCGTTCGTCGCGCCGCCGCCGTCGGGCTTCCGTCGCAAGATCACGCCGGAGCTCGCTCGGAGTGCGCGCGAGCTGCGCGAAGCCGAGGACCGTCGCCGCAGCGTAGGGACGTTCACGATCCGTCTGCCGAAGCGAAACGCCCAGAATTACGTGGTGGCAGGCATCTGGGCGATGGCGCTGTCTCTCTTCGCGGTGCTGATGTTCATGGCGACGTCGGCTTGATGTCGGCTTGACGTCGTCTCGACGATAGCGCCCGGTGCGTGCGGCGACGAGAGCGATCCGGTGTGATAAGCCGATCGCATGCTCGGACTCATCGGCGGCACCGGTCTCGGCGAGGCGCTGTTCGGCGAAGACTTCGGCAAGAGCCCCAAGGAGCATCACGTCGGTACGCCGTTCGGGCGTCCTTCGGGTCCCATCCGCGTCGTGTCGTGGAGCGGAGTCGAGGTGGCGATCCTCGCGCGGCATGGCGACGGTCACGTGTTGCCGCCGTCGATGGTCCCGTATCGCGCCAACGTCTTCGCGCTGAAGAAGCTGGGCGTCACGCACCTCCTCACGAGCGGCGCGGTCGGCTCGCTGCGCGAGGAGTATCGACCGCGAGGGCTGGTGCTC
>JAXDMI010000626.1:0-5018 GCA_034666145.1 Myxococcales bacterium
ATCGACGAGGCGGCCGGTCGGCGTGTTCTGGAAGAGGAGCGACGACAGCACGCGCATGTCGAGCACCGTCACCTCCGACTCCTTGCGGTCGGACAAGATCGCCGTGTGCGCGTTGGGCTCGTCGAGCGTGGAGCGGAACACGGGGCGGATCGCTCGCGCGTACACGCCGACGGCATCGACCTCGGCCGACCCCGCGTCGCCGAGGAGCTTGGTCCGGACGCCGGTGGTGGGGGTCACCGTGTAGACGTCGTAGTCGCCGTCGTTCCCGTAGCTCACGAGGATCTCTCCGCCGGGGAGCGCCGAAGGTGACGTGTAGAGCCCGGCGCCCTGTGCGCCGTCGGGCAAGCGCAGCGAGTGCAGGAAGAACGCGGGGTCGGGCGACTGCGGCTGCGCCGGGTCGAGGACGCCGGGGTCGATCGGGTAGTCGGCAGGATCGGTGCTGCGGAAGTCGATGCCGAGCGAGCGATTGAACACGCCGAGCGTTCCGCCGCCATGAGGCGTCGCCGGCGTGCGGAAGATCGCGGCGAAGTCCTTGTCCGCGAGCTCGACGACCTCCGTCGCCTCGGGAAAACCGATGGATCCGCGCTGCGCATAGAGCGGGTGATAATCGCCGCCGTCGAGGTTGATGCGACGAAGCGCGATCTGCGCGAAGCCCGGCGCGCGCTTCTCGGCGGCGAAGATCAGCCGGCCGTCGGTCATGAAGCTCGGTCCGCGCTCCATGTTGAGGAGGAACGTGAGCTGCCGCACGCGTCGCGCTCCGGCCGGATCCAGCTCCCACGAATAGAGGTTCGCGTTGGGCTTCGTCGGATCGGCGGGCGAGCGCTGCGGACCGGTGTAGTCGTACGAGTCGTTCGCGAGGTTGCCTCGCGTCGACGCGAACACGATGCGTGGTTGCCCGCCATCCGGCGGCGCGTACGTGGGGTCGAAGTCGTGAACGAGCAGCCCGTTCGCCGACGGCGGATGCGCGCCGATCTCCGCGTGCTTCGCGCAGGCGGTGCCGTCCGCGTTCATCTCGTAGACGGCCAGCGGCTCGCTCGCGCTCGAGCGCGCGGCGAACGTGATCTTCGTGCCGTCCCACGATACCTGCGGCCGGCGGATGTCTGCCGTCGCGACGACGAGACCGCAGCCCGCCGTGAGCGACTGCTCCGCGCCGGCCACGGCAAGAGCGCCGGTCGCCGCCGCCACCGACGCACCGACGCGACGCAGATCCGCGCCCGGCGAATACACGTCGAAGTCCTGCGGGCGCACGACCGAGCCGACGGGCCGCTTCACGTAGACGACCGCCGAGAGTGGCGCGAGCTTGAAGACGTCGCGCTCGCGCTTCAGCCATTCGCCGAACACGCAGTAGGCCGGGATCTTGTCGAGCTCCCCGTTGTCGTAGTCGTACTTCGCGTCCGCGCAGGTCTTGGGATTCGCGGTCGTGCCCGGGAAGTCTTCGAGCAGCGGTCCGCCGCGATGCGCGATGCCCGACGGCTTGTCGCAACCGCCCATCGTGCAGACCTCGGGGCGATAGAGGTTCTTGCGGACGATGCGGCTCGCGTTGGGGTCTTCGCTCTCGAGCGAGAGCTGCGTGAGCGAGAGCTCGTAGTTCTTGCGCGTCGCCGAGAGCGAGAAGCTGCCGCCCGAGCCACCGTGAAGGCGGTAGTCGTGGAACATCGATGCCGAATGGCACTGCACCATCATGCAGCCCTTCTTCACGAGCATCGGCTGCACCTTCTGCGAGAAGAAGGCGAAGCCCGGGTCGCTCGTGTCGACCACCGGCGGGCCGTGCGCCTTCGCCCAGTCGGTCAGCGCCGTGTACCCCGAGTCGCTCGGTGACGTGAACACGACGCCGCCCTCGTGGTACGCGCCGCCCTGCGCCGGCGAGAGCGGTCGTCGCAACAGCTCGCTCTGCTCGGGCGTCTGGGCGAGGTACTCCTCGGCCGAGAGGTAGTTCCACCGGAGCTGCTCCGGCGTGTCACCACATGTAAAATACAACGAATTGGCGACCGTGCCGTGGCAGTTGCCGGCCGCGCAGCTCGCGCCGCCGCTGCCGCCCTGCTTGCCCGTGAGCACGGGATTGACGCTGTCGCGGAACTGCCCGAAATCGCCGCGCGGCGGGTCCTTCGTGAGATCGAAGCCTGCGCGAACGGGCACGAACGGGTTGCACGGCTGCCGCTCGACGGTGAGCGGGGGCTGCCCGGTGTTGTTCTCGGTGGCGCCGTTCTGGATCCAGCGACGCAGCGTCGAGTACGCACTGCCCGTGGGATCGAGGATCGATCCGCCGGCATGCTTGATGTCGGTGGTGATCGACACCTTCTTGCCGTCGTAGGTCTGCACCTCGACCTGGAACGGGTCGACGTTCTTCGCGAGCATCGCCGGCTGGCCGTACGGGCCGTAGTCGACGAGCAGATCGCGGCGCTTGCTCAGCCCCGCGAACGACGCCACGTCGAGGTTACCGAGCGCATTGCCCTTGTCGTTGGCGACGTGACAGCCCGCGCCGGTGTTGGTGCGAACGCACGACGTCGTGAGGATCGGCGAGATGGTGCGGTCGAAGTACGTCGTCGACGCGGCCTCTCTCGTCGTGCACGACGCCGGCACGAGAGCGACGAACGCCGCCATCGCGACGGCGAGCCCGGGAAGAAAGCGCTTCACGTCCCCGATCGTACGCGATTGCGGTTCGGCTCGCGCCACGCAACTGTGCGCTTACAGCCGGCGGAGCGCGATCACTGCCTGATCGCGAACGAGCCCATCCGGATCGTTCGCGAGGGCCTCGAGGGCGCCCTTCGCACGTGCATCGCGGATCTGGCCGAGCGCGTGCGCGGCGGAGTTCCGGACGCTGGCGTCGCCGTCCTTGGTGAGGGCGATGAGGCCGTCGACGGCGTCCTTCGCGCGCATCGCGCCGAGGAGCTCGGCGGAGCGGCGGCGAACGGTCGGGTCGGCGTCGCCGGTGAGGCGCGCGACGCCCTGGACGTCCGTGAACGTGTTGACGCGACCGGCCGAGCCGAGCGCTGCGAGCTTCACGCGCGGATCGGCATCGGTCAGCGCCTTGGTGAGCGCGCCGCGTCCGTCGTCGTTGAGCCGACCGAGCGCGCTCGCCGCGGCGGCGCGCACGTTCGGGTCGCCGTCGTGATCGATCGCGAGCGCACAGGCCTCGATGCCGGGCGCCGCGAGGAACTCGCCGAGCGCGTAGGCCGCGTAGGTCCGGCGCTTGGGATCAGCGTCGCTCTGCAGCGTGCTGATCGTGCGCGAATAGACTTCGTCCGGACCGAAGACGCCGAAGAGGCGGCGGCGCAGCCACCACGCTGCGATCTCGCGCGTGCGCGGGTTCGCATCGTAGAGCAGCGGTTCGACCGACGGGATGCAGTCGAGGCACTCGACGCGTTCACCGTGCTCGAGGGTCTCCCAGATCGCCATCATCGAGCCCGACGCGGCGACGCTCTTGATGCGGTCACCGGTCGAGAGGAACTCGATTTGATCGGGCGGGATGTTGCCGTAGATGGCCTGCGTGCCGCCGATGTTCTCGGTGGTGTTGCCGCCGCGGGCCTCGCTGCCGGAGAGCAGCGAAGCGCAGGCGACGACCGCGCAGGCGAGGAGCGAGAGATTCATACCGAGCTTGTTCTTGGGGGAGCGCATGGTGTTCTCTTTGCTCCTCAGTACTTCTGGCCGGGGGCGACGGGGTCGCCGCTGAAGGGAACGAAGCCGGTGTTCTGCCGCGAGTAGAACTGGCCACCCACGTCGATGGAGCGAATGAGCGTCGCGCGCTCTTCGTCGGTGAGGGTGATGCCCTTGTCTTCGGGGTGCATCGCAGGGACGCCGTAGGCAAAGGTGCCGTCGGCCGCTTTCGCATTCAGCTTCTTGATGAGCTGGGATTCACGCGCGTTGTTCACGATGGCCCACTTCGGAGGTATGTCGCCGGTCGGCTTCGCGTTGCCCATCCCGAGCTCCATCGAGGCCGGGAAGAAGAGCGACACGTATGAAGCGGGGTACGTCGCGACCTTGCGGTCGTAGACGACCGTGATGGGGCGGCTCGAGAGATCGAGGTACGGAATGGTGTAGGGCTTCGATGCGCCGGTCGCCGGCGTGGTCGCCGTGACCGTGTAGCTCTTGCCCGCGAACGGATCGTTCTGGCCGCCCGAGTGACAGGACACGCACTTCTTGTCGAGCAGGTCCTGCACGACCGTCTTCGCCTTCGCGTCGGGATACTGCGCGAGGTCGAGGGCCCACGGGAACTCCACGCGGTCCGCGATCGGCTGGATGAACTGCTGCGCCTGCGCCTGCTCGGCGACGGTCGGGTTCTGCCCGAGCCGCGGCGCGCCGACACCGGAGCGCTGCTCGTGACAGCCGACGCAGCGACGGTCCTCGCCAGGCATGCCCTGAATCCAGAGACGCTGGTTGCGGATGGCCATGCCCCACTTGTCGATGGGCTGGAGGTGCACCGGGATGAACGGCGGGATCTCGGCGAGCCAGCTGCCGTCGGCGTAGACGTTGGCCTCGCCGAGGATGGCGGCGCCTTCGTCCATCGTGAGGCCGAACATCGTGACGCCCTTCGCGCCTTCGCTCGAGAAGCCCTCGATGACGCGGACCTTCACGGCGTCCTTGAGCGCGGCGTCGAGCGTGACGCCGTTGTCGCCGTACTTGCCGCCCTTGACGGTGTCCTTGAGGCTCGTCTTCGTGACGTCGACGGAGCCGATGCGGACCGGCGTGCCGGGATCCTGGTTCTTGCTCACGAGGTCGCCGATGACCGGCGGCTCGGCGCGCGGCGCGACGGCGAGCGCGTTGAGCTCCCACGTGGCGCGGTCGTTGAAGATGAGGTCGTTCTTCTTCGTGACCGGATCGTAGATGTAGACGCCGAAGTCCGGCGGCGTGCCGGACTGCTCGGAGAGATCGTTGACGGGGCCGTCGGCCCACGACACGAGGATGCGTCCGTCGGGCAGCATCGAGGGCTCGCGGTAGCGACCGACGGGCGACGGGCCGTTGCCGGTCGGAACGTCGGGCGTGAGGATCTCGAACTGCGCGTTCTCCTCGTCGAGGCACGC
>JAXDMI010000627.1:0-4590 GCA_034666145.1 Myxococcales bacterium
TCGCGATCCTCACGGGCGGTCAGGTCATCGCCGAGGAGCTCGGGCTCAAGCTCGAGAACGTCACGATCTCCGACCTCGGTCGCGCCAAGCGCGTCACGCTCGACAAGGACAACACCACCGTCATCGACGGCGCCGGTGACAAGGACAAGCTCAAGGGCCGCATCGCGGAGATCCGCGCGCAGGTCGAGAACACCACGTCCGACTACGATCGTGAGAAGCTCCAGGAGCGTCTCGCGAAGCTCGTCGGCGGCGTCGCGGTCATCAAGGTCGGCGCTGCCACCGAGACCGAGATGAAGGAGAAGAAGGCCCGCGTCGAGGACGCGCTCCACGCGACCCGCGCGGCCATCGAAGAGGGCATCGTCGCCGGCGGCGGCGTCGCGCTCATCCGCGCGCAGTCCGCGCTCGACGGCCTCAAGCTGTCGGACGAGCAGCGCTTCGGTGTCCAGATCATCCGTCGCGCGATCGAGGAGCCCCTTCGCCAGATCGTCGGCAACGCCGGTCTCGAGGGCTCGATCGTCGTCAACAAGGTCAAGGAGGGCAAGGATGACTTCGGTTACAACGCCGCCACGGACCAGTACGGCAACCTCATCGGCCAGGGCGTCATCGACCCGGTGAAGGTCGTTCGCACGGCTCTCCAGAACGCAGCCTCGGTCGCGAGCCTCATGCTCACGACGGAGTGCCTCGTTGCCGAGCGCCCGAAGGACGAAGCCAAGGGCGGCGGCGGTGGTCACGACCACGCCGGCCACGGCCACGGCTTCTGATCTGACGAGGGGGCTCCGCCCCCTCTGACCCCGAGATTCGCGACCTAGGTTGCGAGGGGCTCGGACCCCGAGACGCGACGCCTCGTGCGTTGCTGACCGGTGGGTAATCGAAGTGGACGGCCTCTCGCTTTTTGGGCGGGGGGCCGTTCGCTTTTTGTGGATGGTGGCCTTAACAGTTGTGCTGTTAGCCTCGGCCGCATGATTGGACGCCGCTCTTCGGTTCTCTCGCTGCTCGGGCTCACGTTCGCGACGCTCACCGCGCTCGACGGCTGCGGCGCCGGTCAGGTCGGCGCGGCGGTGCGCCCGAAAGAAGCGACGGCCGCGGAGGGCATCGGTGAGGGACCGTGCCGCGAGGCCGACACCGGCGGCGAGCCGCTCGTCGTCGACTGGAAGCCGGAGCAGCGCGGCGATCTCGAGCTCCTGATGAAGGAGAACGTCGCGATCGTGTCGTACAGCTGCAAGGGCTTCAAGCTTCTGAAGGACTGCAAGGTCGACGGCAAGTACGGCTTCCTCGGCATGAGCCGCAAAGAGCAAGTCGTGAAGCTCAACAACGCCGACGAGGTTAAGGCGAACCTCCCGCTGGGCGGCATCGGCATCGCGGGCAGCATCAGCGCCGAGATGGCGCGTGGCTCGACGCTCGACGTCGCGATGATCATGGTCGGCAAGGTCAAGACGACATGGGCGAAGGTCCAGGCCGACGAGCTCAAAGGCGACTGCGACGGCGCCACGCACTTCGTGAAGGGCGCGATGGTCGGTGCCTTCGTGATGCAGACCGGCACCAAGGGTCAGGTCAAGAGCGCCGCGCAGATGTTCGGTGCGACTGCGAGCGGCGCGTCGACGAGCGAGAAGAACGTGCAGAACAAGGACGGCGACATCGCCGACTGCGCGAAGGCATCGCCCGATGACAAGAAGGCGCCGGGGCAGTGCCAGGCGTTCATCCGCCTCGAGCTGAAGGGGATCATCCCGAAGGTGCCGGCCGCGACGGCCGCAGCCGCCGCCACGCCTCCGCCGGAAGTGAAGCCCGCGGGCAACGACGTCGCCGTCGCGGAGACCTCGTGCCCGCAGGGCCTCGTGATGGCCGAGGGAAAGTGCACCGAGGCGAAGAGCGTCGCTGCGTTCCTCTGCAATCCGAAGAACGCGAACGAGTGCGTCGAGCAGTGCGGCAAGGGAAATGCCGCGAGCTGCGGAACCGCCGGCTCGCTCTACGTGACGGGGGGCGGCGGCGCTTCGCGTGACGAGAAGAAGGCGCGCGAGCTCCTCACCAAGGGCTGCGACGCGTCCGACACGAAGAGCTGCACGAACCTCGGCGTCCTCATGGCTCAGGGCCGAGGCGGTGCGAAGGACGGAACGACGGCCGCGAAGAACTTCGAGAAGAGCTGCGGCGACGCCGACGCGCTCGCGTGCGGCATGCTCGGCATGGCGTACAAGAACGGCGACGGCGTCACGAAGGACGACACGAAGGCCGTCGCGCTCCTGCAGAAGGGCTGCGAAGGCGGCAACGACGCAGCGTGCGGCACCTACGGCAAGATGCTGCTCGACGGCACCGGCACCGCAAAGGATCCCGCGAAGGCGAAGGACTTCTTGCGTCGCGCCTGCGACGGGACGCAGGCGCAGGCGTGTGTCGACGTCGGCAACATCTTCGAAGCGAGCCGCGACGTCATCGGCGCGAAGATCATGTACCAGCGCGGCTGCTGGCGCGGGAACATGCAGGCCTGCTTCGACAACGGACGCATGGAGCTCGGCTTCGGTGGCCAGAAGGACGCGGCCAAGCGCGCGTTCGAGATGGGCTGCATGCGCAACGACAAGATGTCGTGCGCGGCGATGAAGGTCCTCTACGGCGGCAGCCGTCCCGTGTTCCCCGGACCCGAGACGATGGACGCCTCGAGGCGTTGCGACATGGGCGGCGCGCCGCGTGACTGCGGCGTCGCTGGTCTCGTCAACATCGCGACCGGCAACCCGATGGGCAACTCGCAGATCGAGCGCGCGTGCATGCAGCAGGACGGCCTGGCGTGCGCCGTGAAGGCCGCCAAGAAGTAGCGACCGCGATGCTCTGGTACATGCTCATGTCCGAGGAGCTCCGCGTCTGGGAGCAGCGCATCGGCGCATGGGTCGCGCAGTGTCAGGGCTGTCATCGCGAGGGCTGGCAGCTCACGTTCCGCATCTGGCGGACGAAGGGCACCGGGATGAATCCGCCGACGCCCTACGGCATGCCGTACGGCGAGTGCCACCAGGTCCGATGCAGCCTGTGCGGTGCCGCGACGAACGTCGGGCACCCGGGTCAGTGGGCGCCGTCCATCGGGCCTGGGTACACCAACGAGAACTACCCGCCGGTCTACGGAACGCCGCAGTACGTCACGATCGCGTTCCCAGCGATGCGTTGACGCCTACATCGTGTAATCGGCGCATACCTCGGCCCACGGTGTAACCACAAACTCCGCGCTTCGCGGAATCATTGAAGATTTCGGACGCTGGCCGCGGCTGATACGTGGAGACCTTTCTGAGACCTTACCGGCGTCACGGTCTTCGACGATTTGCATGAGCGGACGATTACCAAGGCGTTCCATACGTTTACGTAAACGACACCGCGCTCGACCGGATTCGTCACCGACGTAAGTGTCCGGGTGGGACTTGCACGCACCATGGTCGCTTGCTAGAGCGGCCGTCCACCTCGTCGGAACTCAGGCGGGGAATCAAAGGAGCGTCGCGGTATGCGTTCTCTCAAGTCCGGTCTTTTTGCCATCGCGCTCGCGGGTCTCGTTGGATCCGCAGCAGTCATCGGTTGCAGCGCAGACGGCGGTGGCGCCGCGATCGACCAGGGCTCCATGGTCGACCCGAACCAGCCGGACCCCAACGCGGGTTCGTCGGGCTCGGTCGTCCCCATGAAGACCCCGGACACGATGATGGAAGCCGGCCTCACGGACGCGAAGAAGGAAGCCGGCCCGAAGCCGGAGGCTGGCGTCGATGCCGGTCCGCCGCCGCCCGTTCCTGGCACGGCCTGCACGACAGCGAACGAGATCGCAAAGAAGACGTGCGGCGCTTGCGGTAAGGCCGAGGCCGTGTGCCTCGACGACGGGACCGCCAAGAAGTGGAGCGACTACGGCGTGTGCGGCAACGAGCTTGCCGGCGGTTGCACGCCGGGCGCCACGCAGGCATGCGGCAACTGCGGAACGCAGACCTGCAGCGCATTCTGCGGCTGGGGTGCCTGTACCGGTCAGCCGATGAACTCGTGCGCACCGGGCGGGGTCGATCTCGTCAGCGCAGGTTGCCCCGCGAACACCTACCGCCAGCGCACTTGCAAGGCCGATTGCTCGTTCGGGAACACCTCGCTGACGTGCGATCCGCCTCCGACGTATCTCAACGTTGCACCGGCGGTCGGCGGTCTGAACAGTACGATCATCACCTTCACGGCGGCGCAGACGACGAAGCGAATCAGCGGCAGCTGTCCCGGCGCCACGTTGAGCTCCACCGTGACTCCGTACAACTACTTCGAGATCCGTAACCCGACGGCGAAGATAGCCACCGTCTCGGTCTTCCACTCGCAGGCTCCCGGTGGCGGCATCCCCGACACCATCATCGCGAGCTACGCCGGCGCGACCGCCCCGGCGAACGACACGCAGCGTGCCGCATGCGTGGAGGGGGTGGGCGACTTCGGTTCGGTCGCGCTCACCGGCGACGGGAACTTTGCGTCCCTCACAGGCACGAGCGCGGTCACGATTCCGGCTGGCGGCTCCATCACCGTCTACTCCGCAAACTACTACGCCGTGGACCCGGCCAACGCGGACGCAGCCATCGGGAACATCAAGATCAACGTCAAGACGGACAACCTGCA
>JAXDMI010000628.1:0-2602 GCA_034666145.1 Myxococcales bacterium
CCAATCGTCTTCGGCCGTGTCCCCAAAAGCGAACGGAGGCGCGGGCGTGGTCTCGCGCTCGCGCTCGACGCGCACGCCAGACGAAGCGACGTCGGACGTGTCGATGCCCGAGGACGCGACCTCCCGTTCGCTCGCCTGCTGTTCCCCCTTCGGCCAACTCATCGACGGTCCGGCACGGGGTGCCATGACTCCCGGGCGGCGTCCACACCCGGTCGGTGGTGAAAACGTGGGCCGTCATCGGTTTCCGAGCACTTCCGGCCACGGAGCTCCGCGAGGGCTCGGCTAGCCCCCACGAGGCCCACGCGCCGGGCTTTTCCGGCAAAAAGCGCTCGAACGTCACTCAAAAATGCGTTACGCGTAACGCCCCCGTTTCGACGGGAGCCCTACGACGGCTTCGCGTAAACCGCGGGCGCCGGGGGCTAGAATCCGACGCCCATGTCCGAGGCCATCCAAGCAGCGCGAGGCGACGGTACTGCGGCCGGCACGGCAGCGGCGAGCGAGACTCCGTTGCCGACGATCGACGCCGCTGCGACGCCGAGGGCGATGCGCTGTGTCGCGCGCGGCGTGAAGAAGAGCTTCGGCGCGACGAGCATCCTCAAGGGCGTCGACCTCGAGATCCCCGAGGGCAGCTTCGCGGTGCTCGTCGGTCCGAGCGGCTGCGGCAAGTCCACGCTGCTGCGCCTCGTCGCGGGTCTCGAAGAGGCGGACGAAGGAACGATCACGCTCGCGGGCAAGGACGTCACGCATGCGCCGCCGCGCGACCGCGACGTCGCGATGGTCTTCCAGAGCTACGCGCTCTATCCGCACCTCACCGTCCGCGACAACCTCAAGTTCGGGCTCGAGCTCCGGCGGACGCCGCGCGCCGAGATCGACAAGCGCCTCGACGAGGCGAGCGCGATGCTCGGTCTCGGGCCGCTCCTCGAGCGGCTCCCGAAGCAGCTCTCCGGTGGACAGCGCCAGCGCGTGGCGATGGGTCGCGCGATCGTTCGCCGGCCCACCATCTTCCTGTTCGACGAGCCGCTCTCCAATCTCGACGCCGCGCTGCGTGCCGAGGTCCGCGTCGAGATCCGCCGCCTCCACGATCGGCTGAAGGCGACGACGCTCTACGTCACGCACGATCAGGTGGAGGCGATGACGCTCGCCGACACGCTGTGGGTGCTCAACGGCGGGCTCGTCGAGCAGAAGGGCGCGCCGCTCGAGGTCTACGAGCGCCCGCGCACGAAGTTCGTCGCGACGTTCCTCGGCTCGCCGAAGATGGCGATGCTCGACGGCGTTCTGACCCGGGAAAATGGGCGCTTCATCGCCGAGGGCGGAGGCGTTCGCGCCATCGTCGACGACGATCGCTTCGGGACGTCGCTCGAAGAAGGACGCAGCGTCACCATCGGGATCCGCCCGCACGATCTCGGCCTCGCGAAGAACGGCACGCCCGCCGTCGCCGAGCTGAAGGTAGAGCTGGTCGAGGCGCTCGGCTCCGAAGCCTTCGCGCACGGCTGGCTGCGCGCGAGCGGACCGTCGGTTGTCGCGCGCCTCGATGCCGACGACGCGCGCTCGGTGCGCGCCGGCAGCGTCATCCAGCTCGCCGTCGCGCCGTCACGGGTCCATCTCTTCGATCCGAAGACCGGCGTCGCGCTCGGCGCGTGAGCAGCTCATCCCCGATGCGCCGTGCACTGGTCCTACTCGTCGCGCTGATCCTGGCACTCGTAGTGCTTCCTGGCTGAAGCGAGCCTCCGCGCGGCGTCGTCGTGTGGCATCCGTATCGTGGCGCCGAGAAGAAGGCGCTCGAGAAGATCGCGGCGCGCTTCGAGACGGAGCGCAACGTGAAGGTGACGCTCCTCGCCATCCCGTACGAGGCTTATCTCTCCAAGCTCGAAGCGGCGATCCCTCGGGGAAATGGGCCTGATCTCTTCCTCGGCCCGCACAACCGACTCGGCGAGTACCTCCTCCATCTCCTCGTGGCGCCGGCCTCCGACGCGTTCCCCGACGAGGACGTCGCGGCGTACGAACCGGCGACGGTCGCGGCGATGACGCACGACGGGAAGCGATGGGCGGTGCCGCTCGCGAGCAAGTGCATCGCGCTGTACGTGAACACGGACCTCCTCTCGGAGCCTCCGCGCACACTCGACGAGCTCGCAGCGAAGAAGAAGACGCTGCGCGAGCGCGACAAGGGCGTGTGGCCGCTCGTCTACGAATCGCAGAGCGTCTACTACCACGCAGCGATCCTGCACGCGTACGGCGGCACGCTCTTCGAGAACGAGAAGTTCACGATGGTCGGCCCCGGCGCCGAGCGATCGCTCGACGAGGCCCGTGCGCTCACGGTCGCCGGCGTCGTTCCGGAGGAGCCGAGCGGCGATCTCGTGAAGCAGCTCTTCGCCTCCGGTCATGCCGCCACCGCGATCAGCGGACCGTGGCTCGCGGGGGATCTCGAGGAGGCGAACCCCAAGCTGCACTATCGCGTCGTGCCGCTGCCCGCGATCGACGGCGCAGGGCCGATGCGGCCGTTCCTCACCGTGGAGGGCGCGTTCCTCACCGGCGAAGGCGCGCGTCGCGAAGAGGTCCGCGCCTTCGCGCGCATGCTCGGCGGAGACGCGGCCGCGCGCGACCG
>JAXDMI010000629.1:0-3536 GCA_034666145.1 Myxococcales bacterium
GGAGTGCGTCATCGCCATTTGCGGTGGTGCCGTCGGACAAGTGCAGGATGCACGTAAAAAGCGGGGCGCGCGTGAGCGTGCAGACACGCGCGACGACATGCGCTCCTGCGGCGCGCGCGGCTCACGCGCACGGCGTGATGAGGACCGCGCGGCTCGCCACTTCATCGACGCGAGAAACGTCGCGCGGGACTGGAGCGCACGAAACAAGAGGGCGCGCAGACCGAGTCTGCACGCCCTCTCGCTACGAAGCGCCGCTGATCACGACGCGTCCGTCGTGATCGCGATCACGGAGTGCAGACGAGCTGCCGCGTGATCTTCCCGCCGTTCGGACCGGTGATGGTGAACGCGCGACCGCCGAGGAAGTCGATCGTGACGCTCGCGCTCGTGCCCGCCTTGGTGCGCTCGAGGACGATCTCGCCGCTCTGCGGACAGCCGAGGTCGCCGAGGCCGCAGCGCTTGTAGCCCGCGATGCTGTGCGAGAATTCGCGCGCAGCGATCATCGTCTGCGCGCTGCCGTCGCGCGTCACGCACTTCGCGGCGGAGTCCCACGTCGCGGTGAAGTCGGCGGTGTGCGAGAACGCCCTGCCGTTCTTCGTGGTGCCGGCCCAGTTGCCGGTGCGGTGCTTCGTCACGATGCCGCCCGACTTCGTGTACACGACGATGCGCTTGCCGCTGATCTCGGCGCCGTTCGCCTTGAAGCCCGTTGCTTCGAAGGTGATGGTGAGCGCGCCGTTCGCGAGCTCGTAGGTCGCGGTGACCGTACCGTCGAAGCTCACGAAGCCGTACGGGCCCGTGCAGCCCTTGAAGACATGCGTTGCGACGTTGCCGGCGACCGTGGTGGTGATGCAGCCTGCGGGCTTGAACCACTTGCCGAGGTTCGTCTTTACGTTGCCGGCGACGGCGGCGCCGTCTGCGCCCGTGGCGGGCGTGCCCGGGTCCGCAGGATCGGATCCGCTGAGCGGCTCCTCGACGCCGGACTCCATGCTGTCGTCTTGATCCTGCGCCTCGGAGTTGTCATCGACGAGCTGCGCTTCGTCGGTGCCGAGCGTGCCGTCGCTGCTGGTGTTGCTGGTCTTCGCGGCACATCCGGCCGCAACGAGACCACCGAGTACGATCATCGTAGAGAGCGAGGCGACGTTCGAGAGCTTCATCAAGGTTCCCTCCGTTCGGGTATGGGAGACCAAGGAGCACTGTCCATGCCGTGCGTCCGCGCCTCGGTGCGCGCACGAAACGCCTTGTTTTCAGCGTTGTGCGGGATTGTGAAGGGAACGCGACCGGTTCCGGGTGAACGCCGGCATGTTCACCGGCCCGCGTTCACCTGCCCGCGTTCGATCGACGGGCTCACGCCGCGCGGAGCTTCTCGCCCTGACCCATGTGGAAGAACCTGCGCAGCTCACCCTGCAGCTCGCTGAAGCGCGCGCGGGTGACGTAATCGCGCTCGAGACGGCCCGTGAAGCGCCGCGCGCAGCCGTTGGCCATGCGATAGCGCTCGCCTTCGACGGTGTCCTTCGCGTGGACGAACGAGACGTTGTCGTAGAGCCGCTCGCGTAGACGGCGGCTCGATCGCTCGTCGAAGCCCGCGCCGTTGCCGAGCGCGGACGCGAGGATGACGTACTTGTCGACCTCGGCTTGCAGCTCGAGCTCGAGCTGCGTCGCCTCGCGACCAAGCGATGCGCGGTCGGCGAGATAGACGAAGTGACTGACGCCCTCGATGATCTGGCAGAGCGGATCGAGACCGGCGCCCTCGACGTCGACCGCGCGATCGCCGAGACGCGGGATGCGGAGCTGCAGCTCGAGGCCGTCTTCCGACTCGCGTACGAGGAGCGCCTCGCGCTGTCCGTCGCCGGCGTGCGTGACGAAGGCATCGACGTCCGCGGCGCGATCGAGGCGGTAGAGGGCCTCGAGACCACGCTGGATGCGGCTGGCGAGCGCGATCTCACGCACGAGACCGGCGCCGTTGCCTTCGAGCGCGCGTTCGTCGGCGCGCGTCGCCGGGAGGCGCTCCCCATCCGTCACGAGAGGACCCGGCCGCCTCCGCGCGGCGTGACGAAGCCCTGCGAGGCCAGCGCGTCCCCGAGGCGCTCGTTGCGGGTCTTCAGCCATCGCTCGTAGAGCTTCAGCACGCCACGCGACGTCTGAACGCCCTTGGCGACCGTGGCGTTGGCGACCTCGGAGAGGACGGCGACGAAGCTCGAGAAGTCCTTCGCGAGCTCCCCGAAGATGTCGACGCTGCTCTTCTCGAGATCCTTCTCGCTACCTCGTTGGAGGAGCGAGCCGGCCGTCTCGTAGGCGGTGCGGCCGATGCTCATCACGTACTTGGTGTCGACGCCGCGCGCCTCGAAGTGATCGGCGAAGAACCCGGACGAGTAGAGGACGCCGTCACCGAGGGTGCGGAGCTTCTCGAAGCGCTGGGCGAGCTCCGGCGTGTGGAGCGCCTCGTCGAGGAGAAGCGTGAGAGGGCGGTCGAGCGTCCGTTCGATGGGGCTGCCCGGCTTGGCCAGCTCCGCGAGCAACGCGATCACGTACGACCTGGCGCCGTCGGAGGCCGTCACGTTGCGCGCCTTCATGGCGTCGAGAACGACCTCCTCGAAGAAGTCCGAAACGGAAGCGGTAGCAACGATCGACATGCCTACTTGGAGTATACAACGCCCCTGCCAAAGGCAATTTTCGCTGTATCTCCGGGAGGTTACGTCAAGAACCATGTCAGCACTCGATGGGGCGGAGTGCCAAGGTCGAGGCAACCGGCCACACCGGCCGCGTTCCTGCGTGGGAACATCAACGCTTTCGGCGCGTTAGAGCTCCGCGGCCGATCGCCGAACGATGTGCGCGCTGCCCCTTGACGCCTTCGGACGCGCGATTATGTTCCGCCGCACCCGTTAGCACTCACTACCTGTGAGTGCTAACAATCGCGTTTCGACCTCAGCGTCGGCGCGGCGATGAAAGTCACGCCCCCCGAGAGTCGGGGCGGCTCGAAGGAGAACGACCATGAATATCCGTCCCCTGCAGGACCGCGTCATCCTCAAGCGTGTGAAGGAAGAGGAGAAAACCAAGGGCGGCATCATCATCCCCGATACGGCCAAAGAGAAGCCGATCGAGGGTGAGGTCGTTGCCGTCGGCAACGGCAAGGTCCTCGAGGACGGCACGGTCCGCAAGCTCGACGTCAAGGTCGGCGACCGCGTCCTCTTCGGCAAGTACAGCGGCACCGAGGTGAAGCTCGAAGGCGAAGAGCGCCTGATCGTCCGCGAAGACGACATCCTCGCCGTTCTCGAGAAGTGAGCGCGCGCCGCGCGCCCTTCACCAACAACTTTAAGATTTAGAGGTCACGAACATGGCAGCGAAAGAAATTGTCTACACCGAGAACGCGCGCAACCTGATCCTCGCGGGCGTCAACGCCCTCGCCGACGCGGTCAAGGTCACGCTCGGCCCCAAGGGTCGCAACGTCGTCATCGAGAAGAGCTTCGGCTCGCCGACGGTCACCAAGGACGGCGTCACCGTCGCGAAGGAGATCGAGCTCGAGAACCGCTTCGAGAACATGG
>JAXDMI010000630.1:0-3852 GCA_034666145.1 Myxococcales bacterium
AGGACGAGCACGCGCGCGTGACGATGCCGGGCCTCGCGCTTTCGGTGAGCACGCGCACGTCGGTCGTCCCCGGCTCGCAGGGGCCGGCCACCGAGCCCGATCCGCGAAGGCGACTCCTCGGTGCGACGCTGCTCGCGTTCGGCAAGATCACCGAGTCGCAGCTGCGGACGGCGCTCACGCGTCAGTCGAGCGAGCTCCTCTACGAGGTGCTGCGCTGGCCCAAGGGGCGCTTCGACTTCCGCGCCGAGCCCGCGAGCGACGTGGTCGTGAGCGCGCAGCTCGGTCTCCCCGTCGCGTCGGTCGTCATGGAAGGTTTCCGTCGCGTCGACGAGTGGCGCGTGCTCGAGCGCACCATCGGCAGCTTCGACGGCATCCTCGTTCGTGATGACCTCGCGCTGCGCTCCATCGACATGGGCACGCTTCCCCCCAAGGAAAAAGCGGTCCTCGATGCCGTCGACGGCGCGCGCTCCGTTCGCGCCATCGTCGCTGCGAGTCACATGTCCAGCTTCGACGCGTGTCGCGTGCTCGTGCAGTTCCTCGAAGCGCGCGTCCTGCGCCGCCGCACGGCGTGACATGACGGAGGAACGCGCGCTCACCGGCGGCGTGGTCTTCCGTGTCGCGGAAGCCCGCTACTTCCTGCCGGCGACCGTCGCGTCGCGCGTGTTGCCGATGCCGGGAGTCGCGCGCGTACCCGGCGCTCCCACGGATCTCGTCGGGGTCGCGCTCGTCGAAGGCGAGATGGTACCGGTGGTCGCCATCGGTGAGCTCGATGCGCGCGGCTCGCGACGTCCGCCTGCGACGAGCCGCCCGCGCGCCGACAATCGACCGATGCTCGTATGCGTCGTGCTCGGCGACCGCGTCGGGCTGGTGGGCCTCGAGATCATCGCCACCGGTTTCTTCCCGCCGGCCGAGCCCGAGGGCGTGATGCACGACGATGCCGTCGTTCCGCTCTTCGACGTCGGCGCCGTCGTGGCGCGCCTTCGCGAAGGTCGCTGGGCGGTCTGATCGTGACGACGCGCTCGACCCATCGAGCCAACCGCACGAATGTCTCACCATGTCGCGGCCTTATGGCGACGTGGTGGACCCCCCGCTTCGTCCGTCTTTTTCCGTCCTGCTGCCGTCCTCTTTCTCGCCCGCGCGCCGCCGGTAGACCGCAGGGAGGGGCGGTGCGAGCCTGTGCCTCTCGCCGATGACCCCGCCTTCCGACAACAGCTCGAAGCGTCGCCTCTTCCGGCTCCTCCGCCGCGGCGGACGCGGCGCTCCGGTCGGTGGACGCAGCGCCGTCGAGGAGAGCGCGCTGTGGAGCGCGCATCAGCGAGCGGCGACGGCCGTTCGCGACTCGGGTGAAGCCGCACAGCGCATCGCATCGCATGTCGCGAAGCAACGCGGCACCGTCGACGCGCTCGCCGATCGCGCGCGCGCAGTGAGCGCACGCGCGCAGGATCTGTCGACGAGCTTCGGACGCATCGTCGATTCGTTCGCGCGCCTCGAGCTCGTCGCGCTCAATGCCGGCCTCGAAGGTGCGCGTATGGGTGAAGGCGCCGCGCAGGCCCTCGGTCTCGTCTCCGACGAGGTCCGCGCGCAAGCAACGCGAGGGTCGGAGGCATCGCGCGAGCTCTCCACCACGCTCGCAGAGATCGGCAGCGAGCTCCTCCACGTGAACTCGAGCCTCGATCGCACGCGCGAGGCCGCGGCCGAGGTCGCGCAGGAAGCCGCGCGCGTGGGCGGTGCCTCCGCCGATGCCGAGCGTGCGCTCGTCGACATGGGCGATCGCCTTCGCAAGACCACGGGTAGCGATCCCGAGACCGCGCGCGCCATCGCCGAGGCCACCGATCACGCGCGCGCGCTCGTCGCCGCGCTCGGTACGCTGAGCGGCAAGGTCCCGCAGGCGCTCGTCGTCGGTGCGCTGCGTCCCGTCCTCGAGCCGCTCTCGCGCATGCTCGAAGGCGACGACGACGAGCAGACCTGAGCAGGTCGGAGACGCGAGAACCGCATGTCGACGCGCGATCCCGAGCTCACGCGCCTCCTCACGATGGAGCTCGAACGCCATCTCGTGGCGCTCGAGGTGAACGCCGGAAAGCGTGACGCCGAGACGCTCGAAGCGACGCGCCGAACGGTGCACGCGCTCAAGGGCTCGGCCGGTCTCGCAGGAGAGCCGGAGCTCGCGAGCGCGATGCAACGCCTCGAACGAAGGCTTCGCGAGGGCGAGCACGCCGCGCTCGAGGACATCGTCGAGACGGTGAAGCGCGCCATCCGGAGGCTGTCTGCCGGAGAGACCGCCATCGACACGGCGTGGCCGGAGCCGCCGCCGGATCTCGTGCCCGCCGTGCTCGAGTCGCTGCTGCGTTCGCAGTACGTCGCGGAGGTGGTCGATCGGCTCGCGCAGATCGACGAGGCGCTCGGCAGCGCGAAAGACCCCGTCGATGCAGCATCGGCCGTCTATCGCCACGTCCACACCATGAAGGGCGCGGCGAGCGCGGCCGGCGACGAGCCGATGGCGTGGTTCTGTCACGGTCTCGAAGAGCGGCTTCGCAACGCGGCGTCGAGCACGGAGAGCGCGACGGCGGCGCTCCGCGAGGTGGCGAGCTATCGCGCGGTGCTCGGAGGTCTCCTCGACGAGCCCGAAGCAGCGCTCGCGATGCTCCGCGGCTTGCCGGCGCGACCGCGTGGCTCGGTGCGCCCTTCGAAGAGTCCGAGCACGTGGCCGGAGGCCGCGCGTCGTGGGGGCGGCGTCGATCAAGACGAAGCGAGGACGGCGGATGGTGACGCGACCATCCGCGTGTCGGCGCAGGCCGTCGATCGGCTGCTCGATCACGTGGGCGGCATCGCCGTCGCGCGCGAGCGGGTCGCCGCGCGCGTCGCTCGGGCAGGCGGCCAGGCACGCACGCTGCGCAGGCTTCGCGCCGAGCTCGCCGAGGCGTTGCGGTTGATCGGTCCGCCGCGTCCGTGGGGAGCGCCCGCGGCAGCGCTGCGGCGGGTGGAGCGCGCCGCGCAGACGCTCGTCGAGATGGGCGACGAGCTCGATCAGGTTGCCGAGCAGCTCGAGCAGAGCGATCACGCGCTCAAGGACAACGCGGGTGCCGCGAAGAAGCTGCTCTCCGCCATGCGCCAGACGCCGATTCGCGGGATGTTCGCGCGTCTGTCGGCAGCGGCCCTCGCCGAGGCGCGTCGCACCGGCCGCCTCGTCGCCATCCGCACCATCGGCGCCGACGAGCCGATCGATCGCCGCATCGCCGAGCAGCTCGTCGAGCCATGCTTGCAGCTTGCACGCAATGCGATCGCGCACGGCATCGAGACGCCCGATGACCGCGCTGCGCTCGGGAAGCCACGCGAGGCGACGCTCACCTTCTCGGCGCGCAAGCTGGCGAGCCGTCTCGTCGTCACCATCTCGGACGACGGCGCCGGCGTGGATGTGTCCGCGGTTCGCGTGCGCGCCGTCGACTCCGGCGTCGTCACCGAGGTGCTCGCCGAGGCCGCCGACGATCAGACGCTCCTCGAGCTCCTCTTCCTCCCCGGCTTCTCGACGCGCGGGCAAAGCCCCGATCTCCTCGCGGGTCGCGGCATCGGGCTCGACATCACGCTCGCGTCCGTCCAGAAGCTCGGCGGATCGATCCGCCTCTCGAGCCGGCATCGCTGGGGCTTCGAGGCCCGCGTCGACGTCCCGATCGAGACCGGCCTCGCCACCGTGCTGTGGGTGACCGCCGGCGGCGTCGAGCATGCGCTCCCCGCCTTGCACACGCGCGGCATCCGCCTCAACGACGGGCCCGAGGCCGAGCGCGTGCCTCATCTCGCGGCGTGTCTCGAGCCCGCGAACATGGAGCGTGCGCCGTACGTCGTCGATCTCGACGTCGG
>JAXDMI010000631.1:0-4838 GCA_034666145.1 Myxococcales bacterium
CTGCGACGCTCCAAGGAATGTCCGCGCAGGCTCGAGACGGCGCGAGCCGCGAAGAGCTCGAGGCCGTCGCGCGAGCCGCGCTCCGCGCATGGCCACGGTGATGCGCCTTCATCGAGCGCGAGCCGTATAGAAGTCTCGTCGCTGGTGGGCGAGGAACGCATCGCACGTCTCAGAACCTCTCCTCGCGGAAGCCCAGGCCGAGGCGCGCGCACGCGGTCCGGACCTTTCGGCCGAGGCCCGACGGGCCGCAGAAGAAGACTTCGACACGAGCAGGCGCGTGGGCGTCGCGAATCGCGCGGAGCGACGCCTCCCAGTCGGGATGACCCATGTGCGTCTTCGCGCGCAGACCCGTGACGACGTCCTGCTCGCCGGCGACGTGCAAGAGCTCGCGCGCGACCTCGAGCCCCGCCGCCGTCAGGCCGCCTCGCCCGCCGGTCATCCAGATGTGGATGTCGAGAAGGTCCGTTTGATCGACGCGCTCGAGGTCGGCGAGCAACGCCGCGAACCACTCGAAGGAGTACTGGTCGCGATTCAGCCAGAAGAAATCCACCTTCTCGAGCTTCGAGGGCGCGTTGCTCTTGCCGTTCGCGCGCCAGACGAGGCTCTCGAGCACGCTTGCGAACGGCGTCACGCCGATGCCGGCTCCGATGAGCACCGCGTGTCGGGCCTCGAAGACGTGGCCGCTCGGTGAGCCGTACGGGCCGTCCACGTGAGCGACGATCTCTGCGTCCGCGCTCGAATCAACGAGGCTGCGTAGCGCGTTGGTCCAGTTGCCGAGCGAGCGTACGTGGAGCGTGAGCGTGTCGCTCTCCGGTGCGCTCGAGATTGTGAACGGATGCCACTCGTGTCGTGCAACAGCCGGGATGCGGAGAAAGACGTAGTCGCCCGCGCGGTGTGTGAAGCCCTCCGGCTTCGCGATCGCGAGGCGCGTCACGCCCGAGCGGAGCGTCTTCGCGGACGCGATCGACGTCACGCGACCACGCCTCCGAAGCCGCGAGACCTGCTCGACGACCAGGCCGAGGAGCGGAAGGCTCGCCCACCCGAGCATCGACGGTGCATGGAAGGCCGCGAGGACGAAGACCGCGACGTAGAGGAGATGGGTGAAGTAGAAGAGCTCGAAGTGGCGCGTCCGCCGGATCGCCTCGCGCGCGAAGAACCACATCACGACGACGACGGCGACGAGGAGGAGGCCGGTCACGCCCTCCGTCGAGGCCAGACTCTTCAGGTGCGGATTCTTCCCGGAGAGGTATGTCCCGATGTGCCCGACGCCGTGCCCGATGCCGAAGAGCACGATCGCGTAGCCGACCAGTCGATGAAATTCGACCGCGTCGTCGACGGGCACGACGCGACCGAGCCACGTCGCGCGGACGCGCGTGAGGAGCCGGCGCAGGACGGGGAACAAGATGAGCGCAACGTCGAGGTTCAGGCACGCGGCGCACGCGTTTCCGAACATCAGCAGCTCCGGAGTGGGGCGGCGCGGGTGCTGGAGCATCGTCATCGCGAAGACGGCGGCGTTCGCGGCGACGAACAGCGCGACGACGAGGATGGACACCCAGCGGTTCTCGAGGACCTCGGCGAGGCGCCCTCGCGCGCGCGTGGATCGATCCTCGACGCGCGCGAGGAGGTCCTCGTTCGGCGCGATCCATCTCGCCTCGCTCCGCGTCATCTGCTCGAGCAGCGCGGGGCGGGCCTCGAGTGCGGTCGCGAAGTCCTCGAACGAGATGCGCTGGTCGCCGTTTCGGTCGGCCTCGGCGAAGACGCGCTGTGCGAGGCGATCGGCGTGGCCTTCAGTGATGGTGACGTCGTCCTCGGCCAGCGCGAGCGTGATCATCCGGAGGAGCTCGATCGGCTCGACGACGCCGTCGCCGTCGTGATCGTGCATCGTGAAGGCGAAGCGAAGCTTGTCGCGCGCGCTGCCGAAGACGATCTTGCGCACGCCGGCGAAGAACTCGTCTTTGCGGATGACGCCGTCGCCGTCCTCATCGAACGCGGCGAGCACGCGACGCGCGAGAAATTCGGCGCGGAGGCCGAGCGCTCTCTGGAGATCGTGGACGTCGATGACGGCATCGTCGCCCGCGTGCGCTTCGAAGGCGCGCTCGAGGCTCTCGAGCAGCCGTGCGTCGACGAGCGACGGTCGAGGGTGATCCATCAGGTGACCAGGTACCAGGTACCAGGTAACGCGAGAACGCGGCACTCGGGCAGCGGCATCGCGAAGGGCGGGCGCGCCTGCTCCCGGGCGCTGCGGTTGCCTTAGGAGCTGAGCGACCTCGTCCTCACAGCTCTTGTAGCGCGCGGTGAACGAGCTGGACGCAGATGGACCCCTCGCCGACCGCCGAGGCGACGCGCTTGACGCTGTTCGCGCGTGCGTCGCCCACGCAGAACACACCCGGGACGCTGGTCTCCATGAGGTGCGGACGGCGGGGCAAAGGCCAGTGGACGTTGTCGAGGTCCTCGGGCAGGAGATCCGTGCCGGTCTTCACGAACTTCTTTGCGTCGAGGGCCACGCATCCCTCGAGCCACGCCGTATGCGGATCGGCGCCCGTCATCACGAAGAGGTTGCGGATCTCGCGCGTCTCCCGGTCGCCGCTGTCGAGGTGCCGCCATCGCACGCGCTCGAGGCCGTCGTTTCCCTCGAGCGCCTCGACCTGCGTGCGCGTGCGCAGGACCACGTTCGGAGTGTCCTCGATGCGCTGGACCAAGTACCGCGACATGCTCTCGGCGAGACCGCGTCCGCGAACGAGCACGTGCACGCGTCGAGCGATGCCCGCGAGGAACACAGCCGCCTGTCCGGCCGAGTTGCCTCCGCCCACGATGGCGATCTCCTCGCCGTTGCACAGCTGACTCTCGAGGTGCGTGGCGCTGTAGAAGATTCCGGCTCCCTCGAAGCGCTCCACCGACTCGAGCTCGAGCTTGCGGTACGTGACCCCGGTTGCGATCACGATCGTGTGGGTAAGCACCACTTGACCGTCAGAGAGGTGAACTCGGTACGGCCGCCGGTCGCAGTCGATGTGGTCCGCCGTCCGCGCGATCGAAACCTCGGCGCCGAACTTCTCGGCCTGCACGAGCGCCCTCCCGGCCAGCGCCTGCCCGGAGATCCCGGTGGGAAAGCCCAGGTAATTTTCGATACGCGAGCTGGACCCCGCCTGACCGCCCGGCGCCGCGCTCTCGAGGACGAGCGCGTCCAGCCCCTCGGACGCGGCGTAGACGGCCGCGGCGAGGCCCGCCGGTCCCGCTCCGACGATCACCACTGCGCGTACGCCCTTCGGATCGAGCTGCGTGGTCAAGCCCAGCGCCGAAGACAATGCCTCGATCGACGGATTCCTGAAGACGTGGCCACCCTGGCAGACGATGACCGGCACCTCGTCGACATCGATGTGGAAGCGATCGAGCAGCTGCTGAACGCTCGGGTCGGTCTCGACGTCCTGGTAGGTGAAGGGTTGGCCGTTGCGACTGAGGAACTCTCGGATGTGCGCTGTGCTGCCCGAGTGGCGCGAGCCGAGGAGGACGAGCTCGTTGGTCTCCTGAGACATCAGTGCCACGCGCCGCAGGATGAATGCGCGCATGAGGATCTCGCTGAGCTCCGCATCCCGTTGCACGAGCGCGCGTAAGCCGTCGCGGTCGACTTGGATGACGCTTCCATCGCTGATCATGCGCCCGCGCGCCAAGCTGCGCCGGGCGGAGAGCATGTTGATCTCTCCCGTGAACTGCCCCGAACCATGCACGCCGACCGGCTCCTCACGTTCGCCGATCCGCCGCACGACCTGCATCTCCCCCGTCAGCACGACGAAGAAGGCCGTGTTCTGCTCGCCCCAATCGAACAGCACCTCTCCCGCGTGGACGTCGCGCCGACGACCGATGCGCGAGATGCGATCGACCTGCGCCGACGTCAGCGCCGGGAACATTTGAGCTGCTCGGTCCATGACGTCCTTCTCCCCCGACGTGCGGAGGTGCAAGGGTTGCGCCCCTTTGACGCTTTGCCCGGTCCATGCCGGGCACGCTTCGCGCATCCGATGGTGATCACGACAAGGGGGTCATCATGGGCTTGTCGATTCCGAAGATGATGAAGGCGGAGGTCATCGAACGATTTGGACCTCCGGAAGACGTGATGCACACGGCGGCGGTTCCGGTGCCGGAGGTCGGCGACGACGAGGTCCTGATCGACGTCCGCTCGGCAGGCGTCGGCGCTTGGGATCCAGCGCTCTCCCAAGGGCATTTCGGCGCGGAGGCGGGGCTGCCGCGTGTGCTCGGCTCGGACGGATCGGGCACGATCGTCGCCAAGGGCTCGAAGGTCACGCGCTTCGAGCTCGGCGATCGCGTCTACGGGTTCGGCTTCATGAACCCGAAGGGCGGCTTCTACGCCGAGTACACGGTGCTTCCCGAGGACGAGGTCTCGAAGGTCCCCGAAGGGCTCTCGCTCGATCAGGCCGGCGTGCTCGCGGTCGATGGGCTCACGGCGCTGGCCGGCCTCGACAGACTGAATCTCGAGCGCGGTGACACGGTGCTCATCTTCGGCGCAAGCGGCGGCATCGGACACCTCGCCCTTTCGCTCGCGAAGCGGCTCGGAGCGCGTGTGCTCGCCATCGCGTCGGGGCCCGATGGCGTAGAGCTCGCGCGTCGGCTCGGAGCGGACGAGGCGATCGAAGGCCGTATCCCCGACCTCGTGGAGAAGGTGCGCGCATTCGCCCCAAAGGGTGTCGATGCCGCACTCATCCTGGCGAGCGCGCGCGCGGACGAGCTCCTCGGGCTCGTGAAGAAGGGCGGCCGCGTCGCGTATCCGAACGGCGTCGAGCTCGCGTCGCGCGGCGGAGCCGGCATCACGGTGGAGGCCTACGACGGCT
>JAXDMI010000632.1:0-7920 GCA_034666145.1 Myxococcales bacterium
AAGCTGGACGCGCCCATCTTCGAGCCGCTCTTCGCCGCCGTCGCCGAGCGCGCGACGACGCACGACGACCTCGCGGAGCGGCCCGAGCTCGCCACGTTCGGGAACGAGAAGCTGCGCGCTGCGCTCGTGCGGCTTCTTCTCGGCGACAGCGCCATTCCGATGCAGGCTTCCGGGCGCTCGGCGGCGCAGATCGGCGACGGCCTCTTCCGCATCCCCTCCGTCTACAACCAGATGATGCTCCGCCGCCTGTCGAGCGACACGCCCATCGTGATGACGTCGACCGTCGCGGGCACCGCGTTTCCGATCTCGGCGCTCGACGGCCTCGCGCTCCGCGTCTTCACCGAGGTCGCGCCGCCGGAGCGCGAATCGTGGATACGCGACTTCGTGGGCAAGAACGTGCTGCGCCTCGCGGTCGGTGACCACGTGGTCGAGGACCAAGCCGATCAGCGCGCCGTCATCCTCGAAGCGGTGGAGAAGCTCCGCACCCATCGTCTGGCAAAGCTCGTCGAGCTCGGTGTCCTCGCGCCGCTCTGAGGTTCTGGATCATCCGCCCGCGCGACGAACGCCGCCGGGCACGATCGCCGACGCAGCCGGCACCGGCGCTTTCGTGAATCCGTCGCCGGTGATGACCTTCGCGGCCATGAGCGTCTGGACGACGCGCATGATGTCGTCAGAGCCGGTGGCGACCGCGCCGTGGCCCTCGCCGCTGCCGCCACCGCCGCCGCCGAAGTTGACGAACTGGCTGTTCGACAGGGCTCCCGCGACCTCGCGCGTCAACACGGGCGCGAGCTCGAGCCGTCGCAGATCGAGGTAGGCGCCGCCGGCTTCCATCAACGCTTGGGCCTTCATCTTGATCGCGGCGGCCTCGGCCTCGGCGATGGCGCGGATGCGGACCGCCTGGCCGCGACCCTCGGCCTCTTGCTGGATGACGCTCTGCTCGGCGTCGGCGCGGGCCTGCGTGATCTGGCTGGCGGTGAGCTCGGCCTCACGTTGCTGGCGCATCGCTCCTTGCTTCTCGGCCTCGGCCCGGGCGATGGACGCGCCGTTCGATGCGATCTGCATGTTGAGCGCCTTCTCCTGGTCGTTGACCTTCTGGGCCGCTTCGAGCTGAGCGATGCGCGCTCGCTGCTCTTCTTGGGCGGTCACGACGTCCGCGTCGGCCTTGGCGCGTGCGGCGGACTCACGGCGTCTTGCGTCGGCGACCTCGCTGAGGACGGCCTTGATGTTGAGGCTGTTGAAGGAGAGGCCGAGGTCGAGGAGCTCGCGCGAGCACGCGTCCTTGATGATGACGGCGAGCTCGTCGTCGTCGCCGCGGGCATGGAGCGCGAGCTCTCGCGACTGCGCGACGGTGAGCGCCGTGCTGGTGCCGGACGCGGACAGCGCAAGCGCGCTCGACGCGTTGGCGGCGCTCACGCCCGAGCGCGCATTGAAGAGCTGGTCGTGCTTGAGCAGGTTGATCGCGCGCCGACCGGCAGACGACAAGACGTCGGTGAGCGTGGAGAGCTGCTCGCGGTCTTGCTTGGAGAAGAACTTGTTCGCGGCGGTGTTCACCATCGCCTCGTCCTCGCCGACGCTGACGATCGCCGACGCGCGCACGGTGACCTTGACCGGCGCAGAGCGCCCGTTCGCGTCGACATCCGCGGTCTGATCGGTGATTTCGATGTCGACGTTGATGGCCTGCGCGGGGATGAATCGCACCTGCGTGATCACCGGCACGATGAGCGCCTTGCAAGGGCCGCGGTAGATCTGGAGATTGCGTCCGCGGCTGGCGAGCAAGATGGCGCCCGCCTCCACGCTACGCAGGAACGTGGTGATGATGAGCGACGTGAGAAGCAGGACCGCAACGACGGCCCCAGCGGCGATGACCAACGACATCATGACGACTCCCCCGGTTGAACCTGGGTAGTCATACTCCTATTCGCGCGGCAGCACCGAGACGGTGACGCGCTCGTTCGGCGCGTCCACGTCCTCGATGCGCAGCCGGTCGCCGACTTTGACCTCTTGCGAAGCCTGGACCTCCGAGAGGCACGCGCGCAGCTGGACGAGCCTTCCTTCGCGATTCGTGGACACGATGCCGCGGCCGTTCCGGAAGGCCACCACCGCGACCGCCTCGCCGAGGATGAGCTGATCGAGCGACGCGCACGGCTGCGCCTGGAACCGGAACACGAGGTTCCACAGCGGCCGCACCGCGAAGCGCTCGACGACGAGCGTCGGAACGACCGCGGCGAGCGCCGCCACGAGCAGCGGCAAATGGAACGCATCGATGAACACGTTGCCGACTGCTCCGAAGAGCGCGAGCGCGGTGAAGACGCCGCGCGGCGAGGGGACCCATCGCGCGATACCGGAGCGCGCAGCGGTGGGGGCCGGAAGCATCTCGTGGTCGGGACCGTCCGCGTGCGACGCGTGTGCTGGAGCATGCGCAGGCGGATGGGCAGGCAGATGCGCGTGCCCATGCGCGGGCCCATGTATGGGCCCATGCCCCGGCAGATGAGCGGTGCCGTGGGCGGCCGGCGCCGTGCCGTGACGCGCAAACGCCGGAATGGCCATCATGGCCAGGCCCACGAGGCCGATCACCATGAGGATGAGGAACATCAGTCGGCCTTCGTGTCCATGGAGCAGCTTATCGTGATGGTCAGCGACGGGCCGTGCTCTTCGGTGGCCCGTTCGCATCCAGGGTAACCATCGTCGCCCTCAGTTGCTTGCGGCGATCAGGCGCGTTCGTAAGACCGGTGCCCGTGTCGGGCCGCGCGCCGGCAGCCGGATCGAGAACGTGCTGCCCCGTTCGAGCTCCGAGGTGACGGACACCGAGCCGCCGTGCGCCTCGATCAAGCGTTTCACCGTCGCGAGGCCCAGGCCCATTCCCGGGAGCCTACCGACGGCGGAGCCGCGCACGAACGGCAGCCAGATCGTGGCGAGCTTGTCCGATTCGATGCCCGGTCCGGTGTCGACCACCTCGATCTCCACGCAATCGCCGCGCTGCCGTCCGCGTACCACCACCTCCCGCTTCCTGCACGGCGCGGTGAACTTGATCGCGTTCCGAACGAGGTTGGAGAGCACGCTGTCGAGGACACCCGGCGAGCACGCGACGTGGGATGCCGGCAGGTCCTCCACGCGCAGGAGCACCCGCGCGGCATTGGCCTCTTCGACGACGTCCTCCGCGACGCTTGCCGCTGCGATGCGTACGTCGCAATCGGCATCGCGCGCGGGCTTGGCATTGGCGCGCGCGAACGCGAGCAGGTCGTGCACCACGCGGGTCGATCGCTGGAGACTGCGCTGGGCACGCTCGACGACCTTCAGGAGCGGGGGATTGTCGACGCGCTCCGCGATGAGCTCGAGGCCCATCGATATCGTCCCGAGCGGACCGACGATGTCGTGGGCCACGCGGTTCGCGAAGGTCTCGAGCTCGTCAGCGCGCCGCCCGAGCAGCTCGTTGCGCGACTCTGCGACGACGGCATAGGCGTGCACCACGCGCGACACGACGAGCGCCGCGAATATCGCGGCGACGGCACATGCGACGTTGAGCGCGAAGGCCACGCGGATCGACCATCGACGTGAAGCCTCGATGGACAGTGCGAGCGCGCTCGCCTCCTCGGCGTTGTCGGTCATGGCGGCCGTGATGGCGTGCCCCAGGTCGGTCGCCGCCGACAAGGCGTCGTTCTCCGCGAGCGGTCGTGCCGCTGCGAAGTCGGAGGCGTGCAGCAGAGCGATGATGCGCGTTGCGATGGCGTCGTAGCGCGCTCCGGCGCCGGCGACCCGCTCCGCGAAGTCCCTGTCCTGGGGCGACGTCTCGTGTGCGAGGTAGTTTTGGATGTCGGTCGCCAGCGCGCGTTGGTCACCGACGAGCTCTGCCTCGTCGACGGGGCGTTGCTCGTGTGCGGTCAGCCGCAACGCGATTCCGAGCGCGCTGAGGTCGGCACGCGCGGATGCGAGCGCCTCGATGCTCGGTGCAGAGGAGCGCGCGATCTCCGTCGCTGCCTCGTGGATCCGGCCGACCCAGAGCTGCGAATAGGCGGTCGCGGCCACGAAGCTCGCCGTCACGCAGAAGAACGCGAGCATCAGTGAGCGCTGCAGTGCTCGAATCGACATGGGGCTCGTCTGGACTTGCTTGCGCATGCTCACGACCTCGCTGGCGAGGAGCATGACGAAGCGCGGTTACGCCGATCTGTGGCGCGCGTTTCGATCTGTGTAGCTCGTACGTATGTGAAGCTCGTGTTTGCGGATGTTGAGATGCGTGGAAAACATCGGCTTTCGCGGCATGATGCAGACAATCGGCGACTGACTCTCGCGCGCCGCGCTCCGTCCAACGGAATTGCCACAACACTCCGAGGAGACGACTTCATGATTTCTTTTCGCACCGTCCACATCGCTTCGTTCGCGGCTCTGCTCGTTACGCTGGCGGGCTGCAGCGCAGAGACCGCGAACACGAGCGGGGCCGATGGCGTGACCTCGACCAGTCGAGCCAAGGACACCGTCGCCGCTGCTCCGGCTGCAACCGATGCGCAGGCGGCGCCGGGCAAAGGGCGCCACGGCCCGCCCGGTCCGGACTTCTTGCTCTTCGCTGCGCTCCGCGAGCCGATCGATCTCACCGCGGCGCAGCGGACCGCCATCGAAGGCGCGCTCCAGGCGAACAAGCCTTCCGCGCCGCCCGCGTCCGACAAGACGCGCGCGAGCGCGCTGACGACGCTCCACGCAACGCTCACTCCGGTACAGCGTCGCGCGCTCGTCGACGCCATCGCCAAGCGCGCGGCGGAGCGTCCGGATCACCACGCCGGCGGTCCGCCGCCCGATGGAATGCGTCCGAAGGGCGACGGCCCTGGACCCATGCGCGGCCTGCTGGAAGGGCTCGATCTCACCAAGGCGCAAGAGGATGCGATCCGCGCGAAGCTCGACGCGCAGCGTCCGGCGCCGCCGACCGAAGCGCAGCGCGCGGCGATGAAGCAGCAGCACGAAGCCATGCGCGCCGCGATGAAGGCCAAGCTCGAGACGTTCGCGAGCGACACGTTCGACGCGAACGCGTTCGTCGCGAGGCCCGCCGGTGCGCCCGGTCCCGGTCCCGATCATGCCGATCGTTTTGCGAAGGACCTCGCCGCGGTCATGTCGGTCCTCGATGCCGCGCAGCGCGAGAAGCTCGCCGCGAAGATCGAGGCCGGCCCGCCGGCGCGTCTAGAGAAACATTGACGCCGGTGCGGCGTGTCCGTGTGATGCGGGCGTATGCCGACTCGCAGCGCTCGTGACCTCGGTCTCCTGGGTTTCTTCGGTATCTCGTGCGCGTTCGCGCAGCTGGCGTGCGGAGGTCCGCCGCCAGCTGCCGCGCCGTCGCGCCCTTGCTTCACGATCCACGGCGACTCGGAGCTCCGCTCGAAGGACGCGCAGAAGACGCTCGACGAGCTCGTGCAGCACATCCAGCTCGCGCCCGAAGACGAGGCGCTGCGCACCCCGAAGTCACTCGCCGACGTGAAGGCGGTCCTGCGTCGGGACACGGTCTACTTGTTCCCTGGCGCCGCCGCGTTCGCGCGATCGACGAACACCCTCGACGGTCGCTTCAGCGAGGCCTCTCTCGAGCTGCTCATGGGCGAGTCGCAGCTCGTCGCGTCGCAGGTGCTGACCACGCAAGCGGCTTGGGTCGGCGGAGACCTCCGGATCGCGCGCGCCAATCTCGCGGGTGCATCGGGCGAGCCGAGCTCGGACCGCGGTCGCATGCTCGGTCAGCTCATTCGGGTCGTCGAAGAGGGAAACAAGATCGCCGACGCCCTCGGCGCCGTGGCGCCGTCGCACCTCGCACGTGGCGCCGAGGTGGTTCGCGGCCTGCGCGCGGAGGCGCCGAACGACGTTCGGACGTCGGTGCTCGTGGCCGAGTATCACCGCTTGCGCGGCGAGTGGACGGCGTTCGACGCCGCGATGGCAACGGCCGAGGCGGCGGATCCGTCGACGCCCGCGCTCCGTTATTTGCGGGGGATGGAGCAGCTGGAGCGCTTTCGGCGACCGGACCAGGGCGCAGTCATCATGCGCGACAGCCTCGCGGCACATCCGAGGTTCGTGCGCGCACAGGCGGCGCTCGTGCTCATGGCGAACAGCCCCGTGGTCGCGCTGCGTGAGCTCCAGAAGCTCGAGACGATGAACCAGGATCACTACCTCGTGATGCTCCTCGAGCCGACGCTTGCCGCCGAACAAGAGCTCACGCGAATGCAGAGCCGAGGCCCCGTCGATGCCGCGCACTGAGCGCGCGACGGCATGCCTGCTCGGCGCCGCGTTCGTGCTCGCCTGCGGTCAGCCGCCGGTGGCAGGCGTCACGGCACAGAGCCTCGCTGGCGCGCCGGTCGTCGTGGCGCCGTCTGCGAGCACGAGGGCTCCTGGAACGCCCGCGATCACGCCTCCTCCAGCGCCTTCTCCCACGCCTTCTCCCGCGCCTGCTCTCGCGTCCAAGGCGGGAGCGGCAGCGGCACCCGGAGCCAAGGCTTCGCAGAGCAACAACGCGACGTCTCTCACGCAAGATCCGCTCGCCACGCAGATCTTGAACGGCGGTAGCGCAGCGCTCAAGGCGGTGCTCGCGACCCCCGAGAAATATCGCTTCCAGGTGCTCTACGGCGTGATCACGCCTGGCGCCGCGCCGAAGCTCGAACGCCACGGTTATCGCGCGGACGTCGAGTACTTCTTTCCCGCGAGCTCGATGAAGGTGCCGATCACGCTCGCGACCTACGATCGGCTCGCCACGCTGCGCAGCGCCGGCAAGCCCGCGCTCACACGTGATGCGACGATGCGCATCCATCCCGTATCGGGAAATGCCGAGCCGTACGTCACGACGCTCGCACGCGAGACCTGGCGCGCGCTCATCGTCTCCGACAACGCGTCGGCGAATCGACTGCTGGCCGTGGTCGGGCATCGTGAGGCGCACGAGACCCTCTGGCCGCTCGGGCTGCCTTCGGTGCGGATCCACGACGGGTTCGCGACCGGCGGCGAGATCGATCCCGCCGAGCTCTCGCCGCGCATCGAATTCGTGGGCGCCGACGGCGGCGTCACCGCCGAGCTCCCCGCGAGACGCAGCGACCTCGTTCTTCCGGCAACCGAGGCCACCGGCCTCGCCATCGGCAAAGCCAACATCGTGGACGGACGCCGCGTCGACGGTCCGCTCTCGTTCGCCGACAAGAACGCCATTCGCCTTCGCGAGCTGCAGGACACCCTCGTTCGCATCATGCGTCCCGATCTGCTGCCCGCGGGCTCACGCCCCGATACCGCATCGAAAGAAGACCTCGCCTACGTGCGTGAGGCCCTCGGGACGTTGCCGAGCACGTCAGGCCTCGCTGGCTTCGATCGGAACGTGGTCGCCGACTATCAACTGAGCCCATTTCTGCGGGGAATCGAGCGCGTTCGGGCTCGCGGGCAATTCCTCATTCATTCCAAAGTAGGACAGGCCTTCGGATTCCTGATTGCCAACGCGTATATCGTCGACAAAGCGACGGGACGGGCGTTCTTCCTCATTGCCTCGGTCTATGCCAATCCCGACGAGACGATGAACGACGACACGTATGCTTACGATGCCATCTCGTTTCCGGCGCTCGCGGACGTTGGCGAGGCCTTCTGCCGCCACGCTTTCGGCCCCTGAGCTAGATCGCCCCGACGACAGACGGCCGGACTGCGCGTAACCTCCTCGCCGTGAGAAACACGAACGCCTTCTGCCGTTTCCTCCGCCCCCGCTCCGCCGTCCTCTTTCTGCTCGCCACTGCCGCGTGCAGCAGCAAGCCCGCGGTGGTCCCGGATCCTGCTCCGCCGAACGCCGCGCCCGCCGCCACGCCTCCCAAAGCAGCATCGCCCGAGGTCGCGTCGGGCTCCGGCATCGATCTCGCGGGCATCGATCGCACGGTCACCCCGGGCGACGACTTCTTCGCCTACGCGAACGGCGCATGGCTCAAGAGTACGGAAATT
>JAXDMI010000633.1:0-2578 GCA_034666145.1 Myxococcales bacterium
ACGGGATGCCGTCCTGGAAGAACGACCCGAAGGGCTCGACGGCGTACCCGTGGTACGGCTACTTCGCCTCGATCGACGGCGCCTCCGGCGGGACGCCGAGGATCGCGCAGCAGCGCTTCACCGAGAAGCCGATGCACTTCGGGCAGATCTGCAACGGCGGGATCGGCTGCAGCGCGACCGGCGGCGACCGGACGATGGCCGACTACTTCGGCTTCAACCTCGACCTCGATGGTGCGATCCGATTCGTCTACAACGACACGACGAGCCAGCATCACGGTGCGCATCTCTATGAGGTCCGCCAGTTGAGAGGACGCACGCCTGCAGGCGGCTCTGTCAACCGTCCGCTGCCGGCCAGCCCGATCGCGGACACGCTGGGCGACGCCCAATGGCCGCACTACTCGGCGACGGGAGCGGGAGCAAACCAGCCGCAGCTCGACCTGCGGGCCGTCGGCGTGAGCCAGCCCACGACTGGGACCCTGCGCGTGCAGATGACGGTCGGGAGCCTGGGGTCGTTCGCGCCTCCACCCGGCAAGACGAGCGCCCTCTGGCTCACGCGCTTCCAGGCGCTCTCGGTGGGTGACCAGGGCGAGGAGTCCTACCGGATCTTCTATGTGGGCGCCCAGGCCAACGCGGGCACGCCGCCGACGTTCTTCGCCGGCACGACGACGTGCACGGACACCGATCCGGGCAACTGCAAGATCGTCCAGTACCCGGTCCAGTCCGCCGCCGCCGGAGTCGTCTGCGGCAACAAGATCAGCATCGACGTCCCGCTCGCCTCGTTCGGCAAGCCGATCCAGGGCACGACTCTCTACAACGTGACCGGGTTGACCTTCGGGCGGAACGGCACGTCGACCGACATCTACGCCGACGTCGATGCGGCGCCCTCGTTCGACTACACGCTAGGCAGCGCGACCGGCGCCGTCTGCTGAGCTGAAGACGAGCTACGAGCCCGGTTCGTGGCCGGGCTCGTAGCGCACCTTGCTCGCGTAATCGCGCTTCATCTGCTCGATGAACCGCTTCGCGATCTCGTTGCGCCTCGCGGACGCCTGCGGTGAGTTGCCGGGGACCTTCGCCGTTACCTTGCGATAGAGGGCCTCGTAGAAGAGCTGCGCTCGCACGCTCTCCCGCGCGAATGCCTTCCCTTCCTTGTCCGCGGCCTCCTCCGCGTTGCCGCCGGCCTCGAGCCGTTGCTCCACGACGTCGTCGTCGAGCTTCAGGCCCATGGCTTCGGCCCGGTCGGCGAGCTCGGCGCGGTAGACGAGAAGGGCGAGCAACCGGTCCTCCGCCTCGTCGAATCCAGGCGAGCCTTCCTTGGGGAAAGGCTTGCCCTCGAGTTTGGCCTCTTCGCCGAAGTGCTCGACCGTTCGCTCGAGCTGTTCTCTCGTGATCGTCTGCTTGCCCACGTGCGCGACTGGTTTCTCCCCTTCCTCGCAGCCCACGAGGGCGAGGGTGATGATTCCGAGGAGAATCAGGCGTGGCATGCTCGCGGCAGAATGAAGCGCGCAGTCCTGATCGTCAACCCATTTGCAAGCCGGGTCACCGAGGAGGGAATCTCGGCGGTCGAGCGCGCGCTGATGGGCTCGGCGTACCTGCGCACCTTTCGAACGGAGCGACCCCGGCACGCAGTCGAGCTTGCGCGACAGGCGGCCGACGCGGACGCGCTGATCGTCTTTTCCGGCGATGGGGGCTTCAACGAGGTGCTGAACGGCGTGGAGCGGCGCGATCAGCCAATCGGGTTCGTGCCCGGCGGCGGCACAAGCGTGCTGCCCCGGGCCCTCGGGCTGCCGCGCGACCCTGTCGCAGCGGCTGAGCGGCTCGCGAGCGCACTCCGCGAAGACAGGACGCGGACGATCTCGACGGGACGGGTCAACGGCCACCGCTTTGGATTCGGGGCAGGGGTCGGGATCGACGCCGAGGCCGTGCGGCGCATCGACGAGCGCGGCCGCTCACCGGAGGGCGAACGGCCCGGCGACGTCGCCTTCCTCGCAACGTTCGCGCGCCTCCTGCTCGAGCGGCGTGGCCGGCTCGAGCCGGTGCTCGATGTGGAGGGCTATGGGCGCGCTGCCTTCGTGCTCGTCGCCAACGTCAATCCGTACAGCTTCCTGAAGGCCATCGCGATCAAGGCGAGCCCGGAAGCGGCGTTCGAGGCAGGGCTGGACTTCCTCGCGCCGGTCTCGCTCGGCCCGAAGACGCTGCCACCCCTCCTGCTCGCGCTCGCAACCGGAAGGCCGGCCCGCAACGCGTTGCGCGGACACGATCTCGACCGGATCGTGGTCCGCACGGACCGCCCGCTCCCGCTCCAGGCGGACGGCGAGGATCTCGGTGACGTGACCGAGGCCGTCTTCGAGGCCGAGCGCGGCTCGATCACGGTGCTCGTCTAACTTCCCGATCTACTTGTAGTCTTATAGTCCGGTGCGGACTATTCCGACACGGACCATCGAACTGACGACGACCGAAGCTGTGGCGCTCGGCGTGCTGGCCGAGGGCGAGCGCTCCGGGTACGACCTCGTGAAGCTGGCGCGGAAGGCGATCGGCCACATCTGGGCGCCGGCGAAGACGCAGCTGTACGCCGTCCTGC
>JAXDMI010000634.1:0-6131 GCA_034666145.1 Myxococcales bacterium
GCGCTGGGCGAGATGATGGGCAAGAAGCCGTCGCAAGGTGGCATCCACGCGCTGGCCATCACGTCGCGTACGCCCGCAGAGTGGGCGTCGAGCCCCGAGGCAAACGTCTCGCCGCTCTGCGCGAGCAAAGGCAAGTAGCGAACGCTCGCGGCGAGCGAGCTCAGTACGCGCGGTACCCGAACGACAGCGGGAAGAAGAACGCGGTGTTGTCCGCCGGCTTGTCGGTGAGCAGCAGGCCGGGTTGCGCGCCCACCGTCCATTGCCCGGCGCTCGTTGCCAGCACAACGAACGTCGCTTCGAGCATCGTCCCGAAGACGACGTCCGTGCCGTAACGCGTCCCTTGCGCGACGGTCTCGATCTGGCCGCCGAGGAACGTCGCGCCCAGCCACACCGACGAGCCGATGCGTAGCGAGAGCCCTGGGCCGCCCATGATCGCATAGCTCGGCTTCCCGTCCGGACCGAGCGCGAGGAAGCCGCGCGCGAGGAACTCGAATCGCTCGGTGACGGCATGCCCCGCCTCGAGGATGGCTCCCGCCAGGACCTGCGTCTTCGGCTCCGCATTCGGTTGGCCCGACGCGGCGCCGAGCAGGTGATACGGCGCGACCGTGAACGCGGCGCCCCACACGAAGCCGTCGGGCGCGGGCGGCGGCGGCGCAGGCGCGACCGGTAGCGCGCGCGCATCGGACGGTGAAGGAGCGGGCACAACGGGCTCCTTGGTGGTCGACGTTGGCGACGGAGCGAGCGCGGGCGGCGCTGACGCATCGGTGACCGGTCCTTCGAGGGTCACACCGAGGCTGTCGCCGTTGCCTTGCACCTCGACATCGCGCTCGGCGCGAAAGCCCTCGCCCTGCGCGACCACGACATGATGTCCCGCGCCGACGAGGAACGTGGTCGGCGCCGACTCTGCGAGCGGCGAGCCGTCGACGAAGATGCGCGCGCCGGAGGGCTTGGTCTCGATGCGCAGCCGCGTGGAGCGCGCCTTGATCTGCGTGATGGCGACGACGGCGGCGCCGGTGAGCTCGCCGCTCTCCCCTGCCTCGGCGACATACGCCTCGTAGGCATCGACTGCAGACTGCGGGCGGAGCAAGCGCTCCTCGGTGCGCGCGAGGTTGTAGAGGATCGGCGCCGCGTGGTGCTCGGCGTCGGCCTTCTTGAAGAGACGACGCGCTCCTTCGTAGTCGCCGCGCTGGTAGAGCCGGACCCCCTCCGCGAAGTCCTTTCGCGCCGACTCGAGGTCGTCGGCGCGCGCGTCGTGGGCGAGGCTCGCGACGCTCGCGAAGCTCGCGACGAGCACGAGGACGACGACGCGGGCGTGGCGAGCTGCCAGCTCGCCGATCCGCCTCGGACCACGACGTCTCCGCACCTCGGAGGAATACCACGAGGGAAGCTTCCGGGCGCCGGGGCGTAACCATGCGCATGCAGCGCTTCACCGTCCTCGCCGTCGCCCTCCTCGCGTTCCCGCTCGTTCACTGCGGCATGCTTCCGGTGATGCCGCAGCAGCCCGGCTCTCCGCAGGCCGCCGCGAATGGTCCGGGCGGTGCGAGCGTGCCCGAGACGACGGGCGCCGGCGTAACGCCCGGTGCGCCTTCGTCACCGTCGTCGGGCTTCGGCGCCCCGGCTGCTCCGCAGGCCAAGGCCGCGAGCGCCGCTCCGAGCGCGCCCATCCCCACGAGCGTCGAAATCCACAGCGACTGCACGAAGACCACGCCGGTCTTCTACGGCGAGAAGCCGAAGTTCGGCAGCGGGACCAAGTCCTCGATCGGCAGCAACACGACGACGAGCGCATCGCGCAAGGCGGACGGTACGCTGACCGTCTGGATCATCGACGAGCAGGAGAACGGCATCGCGAGCGTCCGCGTCGACGCCACCACGAAGCGCGTCGAGATCGACCGCAGCTGCCGCCAGATCACCGCGCGCTGAACGAGGCAGAGCGCTTCACGGATTCGGCGCGCCGGGGCTCGGCGCTGGGTACGTCTTGAAGTCGATCTTGTTGTTGCCGGTGTCGCTGCCGTTGGGGCTGCGACCGATCGATCCGCCGGAGGCCGGCGCGGTCGCGGCCGTGCTCTCCTTGTACGAACCGCCCGTAATCGTGCCCCACCCCACCCCGTCGACCAACGCGCCCTTGTCGTCGAGGAGGCCGAGCTGCCCGTCGGTCTTCGCCATTCCGGCGGTCCAGTTGGTCGACCCGCCCGGCGTGAGCACCAGGTAGCCCTTCGCGTCGATGCTGTCGCCGGTCAGGAACTTGTGGCCCGCTCCACCGGTGCCGCCCGAAGCCGACTCGTATTTGATCTCCCAGCTCCCGAGGGGCACGGCGCACGCGCTCGGGTTGTAGAGCTCGACCATCTCGTCGTTGGCGGTCGTCCCGTCGGTCTTCACCTCGTTGATGACGACCTTCATCGTGCACGTTCCTCCCGAGTCGTCGGGGGGGAGCACGGTGCCGTCCTGACCCATGGTCGACGAGTCTTTCGGAACGGGGATCACGTTGACGTCGCGGCCGGCGTCTTCATCGACGAGCCCGCCTTCGTCCAGGATCCCGTTGTTATCGGTACCCTTCGCGCATGCGGCCACGACGAGCGTGATGAACACGCCGAGCGCCCCAGACAACGGGACAGACCCGACGAGCCGCAAACGCCTCAAGAGAGCTGCTTTCAGTTCGAGGGATCGAGCTCGGTCGTGCTCTGCTCGGTCGCAACGCGCATGGCGCGCTCGCTCGCTCGCTCCCACTTGAGGATGTCCTCGAGCGCGTCGACCATCGAGGTGACGACGCTTCCCTTGGGGGTGCCGCCAGCGTCGGCCTCACGCTCGCCGACGGTCGTGCGGTGCGCGGTGCGCGTCGTCCCGCTCGCGCGATCGGTCGTGCGCCGCGTGGCGCGCGCCTGGTTGTTGTCCTGCTTCGTAGGGCTTCTCATGGAACGTCGCATCCTCCCACTGTGCCGTCGAACCGCTCTCTGAGCCTAGAATTAAGCGAAGAAGGTGCCAGGTGTATTTGGCAGCTCTGCCCTGCTCAGAGAAAATAATCCGGAAGTAACTCTGAATCCTGCATGCCTGGTGTCATCGAATAAGCCGAGAGGTCGGAAACTCCGCTCTCTCGCAAGATCTCGTCGTCGATACAGAAGTGGCCCGTGAACTCCGAGCTCTTCCGCGTGAAGATCGCGTAGGCCGCGTCCGCCATGATGTCGGGCTTTCGGCTACCCCGAACGGTCGCGTCACCTCCGAGCAAGTTCTGCACGGCTGCGGTCGCGATGACGGTCCTCGGCCAGAGCGCGTTGACCGCGATCTTCTGACCCTTCAGCTCCTCCGCCATGCCGAGCACGCACATGCTCATGCCGAACTTCGCCATCGTGTAAGCGACGTGGGGGGCGAACCACTTCGCCTCCATGTTCAGCGGCGGCGAGATGTTCAGGATGTGCGGGTTCTCGGCCTTGGCGAGATGCGGGATGCACGCCTGCGAGCACGCGAAGGTGCCGCGCGTGTTGATCCCGTGCATCAGATCGAAGCGCTTCAGCGGCGTGTCGACGGTGCCGCTCAGGCTGATGGCGCTGGCGTTGTTCACGAGGATGTCGATCCCTCCGAACGTCGCCACGGCCTGCCTCACGGCCTCTTGGATCTGCTCCTCGAACCGCACGTCCACGATGCACGCGAGGGCCTTGCCGCCCGCCGCCTCGATCTCCTCTTTCGCGGAGTAGATCGTGCCCGGGAGCTTGGGGTGCGCCTCGGCCGTCTTCGCGGCGATGACCACGTTCGCGCCGTCACGGGCGGCACGCAGGGCGATGGCCTTGCCGATGCCGCGGCTCGCGCCGGTCACGAAGAGCGTCTTTCCCTTCAGGGAGAATGCAGAGGGGGGTGACATGTGTCTTTGGAGGGCCTCGCAGTACGATTTGGAATGGTCGCGGTCAATGGGGCATTCGGATGAAACAGAGGATGAAACGTCGAATTTCCCCGGATGGAACCGTTCTTGCGCCTTTCACGCGACCACGCGGTGGAGCGAGTCGCGCAATCGTGTCCGATCGAACCGCGGAGCATTCGAAAGCGCGTGCGCGTCGAGATCCGGGTGCTAGCCCTGCGGGTTCGCTCGCGCCATGATCCGCGAAATTCGGGTGTAGCCTCGGAGATCGTCCGGCCTGCTGGGCCGTCCGAAGACGCACCTCGAAAGGAACCGTCGGATCATGAAGCGCGTCTTTCTCTTCTCCTCCCTGTTCGCCCTCGCGTCCGTCGCGGCCATCTCGAACGGATGCGTCACGCGCGAGCGCGTGATCGTCGTCAAGGAGCCGGCGGACAAGACCGCAGCGGTGACGCCGAACGGCACGAACAGCGGCGACGACGGCCAGAAGCCCATCGCCGCCGACGACACGGGAATCGCGCAGAACGACGAGTCGGACTGGGGCATCAAGGACCCCAGCGACAGCCAGGAATACGGACGCGTGATCGCGAAGGTCGCGAACATGGTCTCCGACTCCGATCTCACGGCCCGCGTGCGCCGTCGCAACCTTTCCCTGGTCAACGTCACATGGGAGGACACGGGGCGCGCGCAGGGCTCGGCCCTCGGCCCCAACATCTCCGACCTCACGCTGCAGGTCCGTCGTCGCGATCCCAGCGGACGCTTCGAGTCGTCGATCATGCCGGTCATCCGGCCGCCGAACTTCACCGATCGCACCGGTGACGTTCCCTCCGATCGCTTCTTCGTCCGCATCGGCAACGAGCAGGGACAGAACCTCCGCAGCATCCCGCTCACCGACGTCCTCAAGAACCTGAAGGGCTTCGCCGCGAGGCCCGACTCGATCCTCGGCGACGGCAACGTCTTCGCGGCGCGCGACACGCACTTCCTCGTGAGCGCGCAGGCGGTGTTCCTGCCCATCCCGAAGAGCGGCAAGGCGCAGTTCAACCCTGTCCTCTTCAACTATCAGTCGGCGCCGGGCTCCCCCGCGGTCCTCACGATCCTCGTGACTCGTCAGGGCACGAGCATGCAGGTGATCGAGAACAAGACCGAGGACGCGACGGCGGCGGGCTGGGGCCAGGAGCTCTACTTCGACAACAAGGGACAGCGCGCGGCCTTCACCGCCGAGCGCAAGAGCGACGTCGCGGCGCGCATCGAAGCGCAGGGCGGTCCGAAGACCGAGGACGACAAGAGCGCGCTCCAGAAGGGCGCCGACGTCCTCTTCCTCGTGCAGATCCCGCTCAAGCACGCGCAGCTCGGTCGCCTCGGCGGCGCGATGCCGGGCGGTCCCGGCGGTGGGGGCGCACCGATGTCGGCAGCGGCACCGGCGGCGGCGCCTCCTGCGAAGGCAGCGGCGAAGAAGGGCGCTGCGCGCGGCAGCGCCGCCGACGAGCCGAGCGACGTCGAGCAGGCGGTGCTCGGCCATGGTCCCAACGTCGGACCGTTCAACGAGGGTCATTCGCTCAAGATCGAGCGCGACCCGAAGTTCCCGATCCGCATCACGGTGCAGTTCTACAAAGCGACCAGCAACGGCGCGGTCAGCGACATCGATCTCGACAGCATCTCGCGCTCGATCGGCAGCGTGTACGAGCACGCCGACGCGGTTGGCTCGCTCGTGATGCCGGACGGCGACCCGCGTCGGCCGACAGCGTGGCAAAAGGTGCCGCACGAGTGGTTCCCCTGGTGAACGCCGCGCGCTGAGCCGCACGCTCGCGCTCGCCTGCCTTCAGCGCCGATCCAGCGGCCGATCGCGCCTCTCTCTCTGCTCGAGCTCGCAGCGATCCAGCGTCTCCGCGCGAATGCGACGCGGGGGCACTTCCGTTGCATGTCGCAGAGCGGAAGGTGGAGATCATGAAGCTCGAACGACGCAATCTCTCGAGCGCGGCCGCCGTCGCGACTCTGGTCATCGCGGCGGGCTCCGCGGCCGTCGCCTGCAACCGCAACCATGTCGATCGCGACGGATTCGCGGAGCGGAACTTCGACTACGCCACCGGCGCCAGCGACAAGAGCGGCGCGGGAGACGCGAACGAGATCGCCGGGACCACGACGATCACCGGCGCCGACATCGGAACGCTCTCGAGCGACCTCGCCGTCGAGCGCATCACCGCCGCGCGGTGCGCCCGCGAGACCGCCTGCAACAACGTCGGCGCGGACAAGCACTTCGTCGATCACGACGTCTGCGCGCGTGAGGTGCGCA
>JAXDMI010000635.1:0-8109 GCA_034666145.1 Myxococcales bacterium
GCTGTGCGCGACCATGATCTCGCGATCGGCGAGGAGCGCGACGAGCTGCGCGCGGGCCTCGGCCACCCGCATCTTGCGGAGCGCGAGGGCCGCGGCCGAGCGGACGGGCGCCTCGGCATCTTGCGTGAAGCGCGTCACCACCATCACGTCGGTGGCGACGCCGGCGTTGCCGAGCGCAGTCAGCAGCGCGCACTTGTCGATGATCGATCCCACCGAGAGCAGATCGCGGCGGAGCACGTCTGACGCGCGGACCGCCGCTTCGACGTCACCCGCGGCGAGCGCATGGCCGGCGGCTGCGCCGAGCGCGTACGCGCATGCTGCGCGAACATCGTGGGGCTCGCTGCGGCTCTCTGCGTAGACGCTCATGAGGAAGCGGAGCGTTGGACCGTCCGGGAACTCGACCATGCCGAGGCGCTGGACGAAGACGGCGAAGGTCCGATTGCTGCGACGCGCCACCGAGAGCGCGAGGAGGCGGCGGATGACCACCTGAGCCTCGAAGCTGCCGGCCCCCACCAGGAGATCGAGGACGGTGCCCCGCAGGTCGTCCGTCACGTCGTCTTCGAAGACCAGCGCAAGTGCCTCGCATTCCTTCGGATTCAGGCGAAGGAGCGTGAACGCCGCCGTACGCCACACGTCCGAAGGTCGAGCGCCCGCCGGAAGGGAGCGGAGCGCGGAGGCGATGGCGCCCGGTTGGGCATGGGCGGGCACCGGCGGAGGAGGCAGGGAAGAGCGCATGTTTGCAGGGCGAACGCGGGCGACCATCGTGGAAGGAAGAAATACGTCGGCGAGCTGCCGCCACCAGTCGCCCCGGGGGATGACAGGGAGGGCTACGCAGCGCGGGACGAAAACGTTCCTCGGCCCCGTTGTCCGGCCGCTGTCCGTCAGGCCTGCGCTCGTCCACAGCACCGCGTCATTGCAGCTTTTTTTCGTGCGCTCGCTGCGGTTGCTCCGGTTGGGGTCGTGGGGTAATCAAGCGACCCCAAATGACCGATTTGCACGCGCCGCACGGAAAAAACGGCAGCTCTGCGCCCGCGACGCCGATCCCGACCCTGGACGTGAGCGTCCAGCTCGAAGGCGCGCGCCTCCTCATCCTCGGCGGCACCGGATTTCTCGGGAAGATCTTCTGGGTGATGATGCTCGCGCGCTTCCCGGGCGTCGGTCGCATCTATCTGCTGGTTCGCAAGAGCAAGACGAAGACCAGCGAAGAGCGCTTCTGGAGCGAGATCGCCACGAGCGAGTGCCTCGAGCCGCTGCGCACGATTCACGGCGACAAGTTCGAAGCGTTCCTGAAGGAGAAGATCGTCGCGGTCGACGGTGACGTCGGTCAGGAGAACTGCGGCATCGACGGCGCGCTCCTCAAGGAGATCAAGGGCACCATCGACGCGGTCATCAACGTCGCGGGCGTGGTCGACTTCAATCCGCCGCTCGACGAGGCCATCGAGACCAACGCGTTCGGGGCACAGAACCTCGTCGCGCTCTCGAAGGCGCTCGGCAACGCGCCGCTGATGCACACGTCGACCTGCTACGTGGTCGGTAACCGCGACGGCCTCATCCTCGAGGAGATGCCGGGCGAGCGCTTCCCCTTCCCGCGCGCCGAGGAGCTCGGTCGCGACCTCTGGACGCCGGACGGCGAGATCGCCGACTGCCTCGACCTCGTCTCGCAAGCCAAGAGCCGCGCCGAAGACGCGTTCCGTCAGAGCGACTTCATGGATCGGGCGACGAAGAACCTGATGCGACGCGGCGAGCCCACCATCGGCGCGCCGCTCGAGTCCGAGCTCAAGACCGTCAAGCGCAAGTACGTGAGCGACCGCCTCGTCGAGGCCGGCCTCGAGCGCGCCACGCACTGGGGCTGGCCGAACATCTACACGTACACGAAGAGCATCGGCGAGCAGATCATCGCCCGCGCCGGCATCCCGTTCACCATCGCGCGTCCCGCGTGCTGCGAGAGCACCATCGAGTTCCCGTTCCCCGGCTGGAACGAGGGCATCGGCACGTCGGCGCCGATCATCTTCCTCGCGATGAAGGGCCATCACCAGCTCCTCGGCCGCGACTGCGTCCTCGACTTCATCCCCGCCGACACGGTCTGCGCGGGAATGATCGTCACGCTCGCGGAGCTGCTCGAAGGCACCGCGAAGCCCGTCTACCAGTACGGCGCGAGCGACGTGAACCCCGGCACGAGCGAGCGCTTCGGCGAGCTCATCGGCCTCTACAAGCGCAAGTACTACCAGCGCACCGGCAAGGGGAACCCGTTCGTCAATTTCCTCCAGCAGCACTTCGAGCCGGCGATCGTGGAGCTCGATCGCTTCAACGCTGTCGGCCCAGGCGCCATCGCCCGCTCTGCCAAGATGATGGCGAAGATGCTCAAGCAGGCGCCCGGCCCCGCCGCCAAGCTCGGTCGCTCCGCCGCGAAGGGCCTCGAAGGCCTCGCGCGTCAGGAAGAGAAGATCGACTTCATCCTCCAGCTCTTCGCGCCGTTCACGCTCGATCAGAAGGGCCCCTTCTCGTGCGCCAACACCCACGCGGCGTATGCGCGGCTCTCGCCCGAGGACCGCGCCAAGCTGCCCTGGTACCCGGAGAAGATCGACTGGGCCGATTACTGGATGAACCAGCACATGCCCGCCATGGAGAAGCGCGTGCTCCCGTGGATGGAGCAGAAGTACAAGAAGGAGCTCGCGCCGCTCAAGGCGCACGCCACGCTCTCTTCGCTCGTCGATCAGATGGCGGAGCGCTACGAGCACGCCGTCGCGTTCGGTCGTCTCGAAGAGGACGGCATCGCCCGTACCACGTACCTCGACGTGCAGACGCGCAGTAACGCCGTCGCCGCTCGGCTCGCTGCGCTCGGCGTGAAGAAGGGTGATCGCGTCGTCCTCTCCGCGCACAACCATCCCGACTGGCCGCTGGCCTTCTTCGGCATCGTGCGCGCCGGCGGCACCGCGGTGCCCGTCGATCCCTCGATGGATCCCGCGGCGTTCGCCAACGTCGTCCGCGAGAGCGAAGCGAAGATCGTGCTCTGGGACGCGAAGGTCGAAGAGGCGGTGGGCGCCGCGCTCGTCGAGGCATTCGGCGCCGGCGCGGGTGACGCTCGGCGCACCGTCAGCACCATCCACCTCGCGACCATCACGCCCGCCACTCCCCTCCCCGGCGATCCGGCCACGCTCGCACGTCCCACCGTCGACGTGCTCGAGGACGACATCGCCAGCCTCATCTACACCAGCGGTACGACGGGCAAGCCGAAGGGTGTAATGCTCACGCATTCCAACTTCACGTCGCTCGTGGCCGCGCTCGCGCCGCTCTTCCCGCTCACCGGCGGCGATCGCGTGCTCAGCGTGCTGCCGCTCCATCACACCTTCGAGTTCACGTGCGGCATGGTGCTTCCGTTCTCGCGCGGCGCGCGCGTCGTCTACCTCGACGAGCTCAAGGGCGATCGCGTCTCGGCGGGCCTCAAGCAGGCGCGCGTCACGGCCATGGTCGGCGTGCCCGCGGTGTGGCAGCTCCTCGAGCGGCGCATCCTCTCGCAGGTCTCCGCGAAGGGTCCCATCGCCGAGAAGGCGTTCGAGATCGGTGCCGAGCTCAATCGCATGCTCGGCAAGACGACGGGCATCGACCTCGGGCGCATCCTCTTCGGGCCCGTGCACGAAGCGCTCGGCGGGAACATCAAGGACCTGATCTCCGGCGGCGCAGCGCTGCCGAAGGACACCGCGAAGCTCTTCGCGGGTCTCGGCTTCAAGCTCGCCGAGGGCTACGGCCTCACCGAGGCCGGTCCGGTCCTCACCGTCGCGAAGGCGGGCTCTCCGGCGGGTCAGGTCGGCAAGGCCATCCCCGGTGTCACCATCAAGATCGATTCGCCCGACGAGCACGGCGTCGGCGAGGTGCTCGCGCGCGGCCCCAACGTGATGGCGGGCTACACCGACGCCGACGCGACCAGAGAAGTGATGGGCGAGGACGGCTGGCTCCACACCGGCGACCTAGGCAAGCTCGATCGCAGCGGGCGGCTCGTGCTCGCCGGTCGCGTGAAGGACGTCATCGTCACGTCGACGGGTGAGAACGTCTATCCCGACGACATCGAGCGCATGCTCGGCAAGATCGCTCACATCGAAGAGCTCGCCGTGGTCGGCGTCACGGGACGCAGCGGCGGCGAGCGCGTCGGTTGCATCGCGGTACCCGAGACCGACGACGGCATCGATCGCGCGGCGCGCCTCGAGCGCGCGCAGAAGACGCTGCGCGACGCCATCTCGAAGCTGCCCTACGGCAAGCAGCCGTCGATCATCCACCTCTACGATGCGCCGCTCCCGCGCACCGCGACCAAGAAGGTGAAGCGCACCGAAGCACGCAAGATGCTCGAGCGCATGATCCAGGCGACCTCGCGCAGCGACGACGGCGAGGCCCCCTCGAGCCCGGTCCGCATCGCCATCGCCGCGGTGAAGGGCAAGAAGACCAGCGAGATCCACGGCGACCTCACCATGGCCGACGAGCTCGGCTTCGATTCGCTCGCGCTCACCGAGCTGCTCGTCGCGCTCGAGGTGAAGTACGGCGCGGTCGATCCCAAGCAGCTCCAGAGCTGCCGCACCGTCGCCGACGTCGAGAACCTCGTCGGCACCGAGCGCGCGAGCCTCCGCCCGCAGCAGCTCGCGGCCGGCTCTCGTTACAAGATCGAGGGTCGCTCGGACTCGCCGGGCGGCAAGAAGGAAGACAAGACCCTCGTCCTGCCCGAGCAGATGCAAGAGCAGGGCAAGAAGCTCATCGGCAAGGTGCAGGACTTCTTCTACGGCGAGATGATGCGGTCGAAGATCAGCGGCCGCGCGTTCATCCCGCACAACCGCAACACCATCGTCGCCGCGAACCACGGCAGCCACCTCGACATGGGCTTCGCGCGTCACGCGCTCGGCACGTACGGCGAGGACATCGTGACGCTCGCCGCGCAGGACTACTTCTTCGAGAAGGGCACGCTGCAGCGCGCGTTCTTCGAGAACCTCACCAACCTCCGCGCCATCGATCGCAAGAGCGGGCTCCGCGCGAGCGAGCGTCAGGCGGGCGAGATCCTCTCGTCGGGCAAGACCACGCTCATCTTCCCGGAGGGCACGCGCTCCACCGACGGCGAGGTCCACGAGTTCAAGCCGCTCCTCGGCCAGCTCGCGCTGACCTACGGCGTCGACATCCTCCCGCTCTATTTGGGTGGCACTCGTGAATCGATGCCGAAGGGCGGCAAGATCCCGATGAAGCGCGATCTCTTCGCGCGCATCGGTCCGCCCATCACGGTCACCGACATGAAGCGGCTGACCAAGGGCCTCTCTTCGGCCGATGCCGCACGCGAGGTCGCCAAGCTGGCTCGCCGCTGCGTCGATGCCCTGAAAAATGGGCAGATCATCGACACGTCACGCATGAAGAGCCTCGACGAGAACGACGCTCCCAAGGAGCATCCGCTCGTCACGCTCTTCGCCGATCTCGAGAAGAAGTTCGCCGCCGGTCTCGTCGACAAGCCGATGTCGTTCTATTTCACGCTCGGCGACGATGCGAACGCGAAGTGGACGGTGCGCGTCTCGAAGGAGAAGTGCGAAGTGAAGCCCGGCAAGCCGGAGGGCGGCACCGCCGACTGCGTGCTCAAGACGAGCCCGGACATCTTCACGCGCATCGTGCGCGAGGCGTTCACGCCCGGGCCCGCCGAGTTCCTCTCGGGCGCCATCAAGTCGAACGACGTCGGCTTGCTCGTGGAATTCCAGAAGGTCTTCCAACTCGGCGGTTGAGCGGCGCTCCGTCCGCTCTCGCTCGTCAGGGCGCGAGCATTCGGAACGCTTCGAACACGCCGTCGATGTTGTCGACGTAGGTCTTCCCGCCGCCGTTGCACGCGTAGAAGCTGTCGTAGAACGTGGCGTCGCCACGCGGCGACGTCACGGTGACCGTGTAAACGCCCTTGTCGGCGCCGCATAGCTTCGGATCCTTGGGGGGCGTGAGGTTCTTCATCGCGGCGTCGACGGTGGCGAGCTCGCCGGACGTGAGCGTGCGTCCGCCCGTGGCCAACACGAGCGGGTCGGTGGCGGTCGCGCCGGCGGTGCAGCGCTCGAACGCGAAGGCCTTCGTGGTGAGGTCGACCGTGTACTTCTGCGCGCCGTACGCGCACGCGGAGCCCGCGGGCGGCATGGGCGTGAAGCCGCCGCCCGGGCTCTCGGCGACGAGCTTCTGCGCGTCGGCAGGCCAGATGGGATCGACCGCGCCCGAGTCGTTGGCGACCGGTCCGCCGCCGTCGCCTTGCGGCGATGCATCGCCTCCGGTGCCCCCGTCGGCGCCGGTGCCCGTGCCGCCGGCGTCGTTGGTGTTGTTCGACGTGTCGGCGACGGCACCGGAGCAGCCGACGAACGCGACTGCCGCGAGAGCAAGGCAAGGAACCAGAGCGAGGAATGCGCGCATGATCCCTACCCATAGCAAGCCGCGCACCAGCCCGGGCCGCTCCGGATCGCGCTATTTTGGGCATTTCGTGCGTGCCACGGTGTGCCCGGCAAGCGACAGCGGGACGCCGATGTCCTTGGCGCGACGAAGGCGACGGTCAAGACCCGAATCGTCACGGCCTCTCGTGATGGCGCGGGGCTCCCGACCGTCAAGACCCGAATCGTCACGGCCTCTCGTGATGGCGCGGGGCTCGCGACCGTCAAGACCCGAATCGTCAGCCACGCGTGGGTCGGACCACTCGCCGCTCACTCGCCGCGCGCCAGCACGTTGACGACGCAGCCGATGGTGCCGTGGTTTGCGTAGAGAGCTCGCACGGAGACGGGCACCACGGTCCAGCCGAGCCCCTCGTAGACCACGCGCGCGGCATCGTCGATGGCCGGCACGCCGAAGCTCGGGACCCACGCCACACGTCGGCCGGCGCGCGTCTCGTAGACGCCGTTCGTGTACGCGAAGTACGTCTTGTCGTCGAAGGGCACGGTGGGGATGCGCACCACGCGAAAGCCGGCGGCGGCGAGATCGCCGGCCGCGCGCTCGAAGCGCGCCTGCGTCGCGGGCGTGAAGTCTGCACGGAGCAGCGCGCCGCTCTCCGGGCTGGTCTCCCCGGGGATGTAGTCGACGCCGACGAGCTTCGCGCCCGCTGCAGGATCGCCGACGAGCGCGACGTTGCCGTCGAGGAGCGCCATGTACATCGACATGTGATGACGCGGGACGTCGCCGACCTCGGTGCCGAGCATGAGCACGTCGCGACCGAGCAGGGCCTTCACGCGATCGCGCAGCTCTTCGGGCGAGCGGAAGCCGCGCGCTCGGTTGCGCGCGAAGAGGTTCACGTCGAAGAGCACGCGTGACTTGGTGATCGCGAAGTCGCCCGCGTCGAATGCGATGGGAAGCTGCCGCACCTCGAGCTCCTCGGGGAGAGCAGCGGCGACGGCAGGGACGATGTCCCAGTCCGCGGGACGCGACCCCTCGCCCGCTCGCGTGCGCGGCGGAACGACGAGCTCGATCTTCGCGCCGGCAGGACCGCCGGCACCGGCATCTCCCAGGACCAGCGCGCGATCCTTCGACCAGATCCCGAGCGGCCTTCCGATCTCCACCACACGCACGCGATGCGAGAGAGCGCCGGTAGCATCGAGCGTCGCGAGGAACGCATCGACGCGCGCGCGATCCTGCCGGCGCACCACGAAGAGCACCCGCGTCTCGGGCGCGAGCGAGAGCAGAAAATCGCGATATGCAGGCCGAAATGACGCTTCTTCCTCCGGCACGTAGTGCATGAGCACCTCGCGCAGCGGACCGGCATCGTCGGCCACCGCCGCCGCCGTGAGCGCTGCGGGCGGCGGCCGAACCGTCGCGGCCCCCGCCGCATGATGGCCGCAGCGAAGCAAGAGCACGACGGCGACCGCCGCGCCGAGCGCGGCTCCAGAGGCGCGCGAGAGCGTGCTCGTCAGAGACATCACAGGGCCGAGTCGAAGGCGGCGAGCTGCGGCGCCGGCATCGGCGAGGGCGGCGTCGGCGGTGACATCTCCCACAAGCCTGCGGGCCGCGTCACGCCGGTGTCCACCGGCCGAGCCGCCGTCGCTCCCGGAGGAAGCGCGCTCAGGTACTCGACGTCGAACGTCATGTAGGTTGCACGCATCTCGGGCGCGTCGTACCGCTCCGCCGCGAGCGCACGCT
>JAXDMI010000636.1:0-17044 GCA_034666145.1 Myxococcales bacterium
ATTCTCGGTCTCGCTGGAGAGGAAGAGGACGAAGCGCCCCATCAGGAGATCGGAGAGCACACCGTCCGACGGCTCCCAGCGCACGTCCTCGGCGCGCACCACGCCCTGCGACGCGGCTCCGAGGACCGCCGCGAGCTCCGTCGCGGTCGCGGGCACGGGATCGAGCTGCATGGTGGCGGTCAGTGCGCTGGCCGCGGTGAGGCATGCGAGCAGCGGCGCACGACGCCGCACGAAGCCAAACAGATGCGCGCGATACGAACGATTCATTGGCGTGAGCACGGCCGCGGACGGCCGGCGAAGGAACGAAGGGGACAGTCAAGCCACGACGGGCCCGGATGGCAAGTGGATGGCGCGCAGATGGGCGCGCAGAAGGCAAGTGAGCGACGGCGCGTGGCCGCCAGCTCTTCCTTGCCCCAGGCAGCGTGCCCCTGAATTTCCGCTATAGTCTGCCGTTCGACAGGGGGACGCCTGCTTTTCGTGGTGTCGAGGGGGTGGGGGGAAATGATCGCGTTTGGAAGTGGAATGAGCGCTGCCGCGAGCGCGGTGGGCGCGGCCAAGGAGGCTGCGGCGCAAGCCATGAAGACGCTGCAAGGGCAAACGCCCAAGCTCGCGATCGTGTTCGCGTCGGCGAGCTACGACGACGTGGAGCATGCCGCGCGCGCGGTCCGCTCCGTCATCGGAGATGCGCAGATCGTCGGTGGGACCTCGGGAGCCTGCGTCTTCGGCGGCGACAAGGTCGCAAGCCGTGGCGTGTCCGTGGTGCTCGTCGGCGGCGACGGTCTCGAGGTCGAGGCCCGAACCGCCGCGCTCGGTAACCACACCTACGTGGAGACGGTGCCCGCCGCCGAGCGCGTCGCGCAGGCCGCCGACCGCGCAGCGCAGCGAGGCTTCGGTCACTTCGCATGCCTCGTCTTCGCTCCGGGCATCTCGGTGGACGGCGAAGCGCTCGTCGCTGCCGTTCGCAAGGGCGCCGGCGCTCGCGCCCAGCTCGCAGGCGGCGTTACCGGGGACGACTTCACGATGGACCGCTCGAAGGTCCTCTTCGGCGACGAGCTCAGCGACGACAAAGTCGTCATCACCGGCATCTTCACGCGGACACCGGTCGGCATCGCCGCGCGCCACGGCTGGGCCGCAGTGGGGCCCGTTCGCACAGTCACGCGCGCCGACGGGATCTATCTCTGCGAGCTCGACGGGCGGCGCGCCATCGACGTCTGGGTCGAGGACGCGCGGCGCGCCGGGGCGATTCCGCCGGAAGAGCCCAAAGACCTCGCGCTCTATCTCGCGAATTATTACGAGCTCGGCCTCGCCGACCATCCGACGTCTCGTATCGCCGTCGCCGACGACAAACGCGAGCTCGTCGCGCGCGTGCCGTGGTCGATCCGCGGCGATGGTGCGATCCAGCTCTCCGCTTCGATCTCCGACGGCACTCACGTGCGTGTCCTCCACTCGACGCCCGACGATCTGCTCCGCGCATCGAGTGAAGCGGCGACGTCGGCCGTGCTCCGCGCCGGCAGTCGGGTGTCGGGCGCGCTCGTGCTCTCGTGCTCGGGGCGGCTCGTCGCCCTCGGCGACGCGTTCGCCCAAGAGCCCGCGGGAATCCGACTCGCCGTCGACGCGCCGATCGGCGGCGCGTGCGTATACGGAGAGATCGCGCGCAACCTCCGCGACACCGACGCGTTCTTCAACACCACCGCCGTCGTCGTCGCGTTCGCGGCGTAAACGCCGACCGATCAGGCTTCCGCGACGAGCTTCGCCATGTCCTCGGGCAACGGCGAGGACACGTCGAACGCGAGCGCCGCATCACCGCCGCCGTCGTAGGAAATGCGTGCAGCATGCAAGGCATGGCGCGCGAGGCCTTCGACGGCCACGCCGCCGTAGAGCACGTCACCGGCGAGCGGATGCTCGATGGCCGCGAAGTGCGCGCGCAGCTGATGGCGCACGGCGCGTGCGGCTTCGGCGCGGACCAGCGCCCAGGGACCCACGCGACGCTCGACGCGATAGCTCGTCGACGCGGGGCGCGGCGCGTAGCGCATGACGTCACGCGGGTGGATGCAGGGATAGACCCGGCGCTTGTCCTTGGGATGATTCGTGATCGGGTACTCGATGGTGCCCTGATCGGGGAGGTTCTCGGACGCGCAGACGAGGAGGTACTCCTTGCCCAGCTTCTCGAACTGCAGCGCGTCACGCAGCGACTCGAACGCCTCTTTGCTGCGCGCGACGACGACGAGCCCCGACGTCTCGTTGTCGAGCCGATGAACGATGCCCGGCTCGCGCGGCGAGTAGCCGATGCCCACGAGCTCGGGATGACGACCGGCGATGGCGTTGGCGAGCGTCCCGGTCTCGTCGGGACGGATCGGCGCGGTGGGTTGCCCGGCCGGCTTGTCGACGACGAAGAGCTTCGCGCTCTCGTGACGAACGACGAGCGGCGCATCGGGCTCGGGAATGACCGGTGTGTCGACCGAGCCGAGCGCCTCGTCGAGGACGATGCGATCGCCTTCCTTGACGACGCCGCCCTTCGCCACGATGCGGCCGTTGACGCTGACCGTACCTTCCTCGATCGCGCGCTTCACGCGTGCGCGCGACGTGCCCTCCACGAGAGCGATGATCGCCTTGTCGAGCCGCGCTCCGTTGAGCTCATTCGTGACCGTGACCTCGAGCTTCGCCATGTCGCGCGGCAGTCTAGTACCGACCTCGCGAAGTCCGTAGCAGCTTGTCGAGCGCGCGTTTCGCGCCTGGAATGCGCGCGTACGCGTAGGGGCCGCGAATCAGGGCGAAGACGGCGGATCTTCGGCGGGCGGCGCAGACGTCGTGGAGCCCTCGGCGGGCGCGCTCTCGGCGTTCGACGTGGCGCCGCCATCCTTGGCGGCTGTCGTCTTCGAAGGCGCAATGCGCACCGGCGCCGGCTTGGCGACGGCGGCGCTGGCTTGCTTGGTCGTCACCGGCAGGTCCGGAGCTGTGATCTCGATGAACGAAGGTCCGGTGGTCATCACGACCGAGACCGATGCGGTCTCCGCGGGCCCGGGGCTCTGCGTCGCTGCCGCTGCCGCGGGGTGCGGGCGAGCTTCGTCGCCACCCGACATGAAGAACACGACCAAGACGATCGCGGCTGCCATCGCGGCGGTGCCGAGGACGAGCGCGACGAGCGGGATGCCACCGGCACCGCGACGCGCACCGTGCGTCGACGTCACCGCGGACATGCTCTCGGGACGCGGGGCTGCGCCGACGTCGATCGGCACCGCGCTCGCGAACGGAGTCGCGCGCGCCGCGGCGTCACCGGCGGCGCCGTCCGGCGGCGCGACGGAGCCTCTCGTCATGACGATGGTGGGATCCGACGAGAACGAGACGAGGCGCGGGGAGCTGTTGTCGTCGGCCAGCCCGCTGACGTCGCGGACCGTGTCGTCGGCGAGGACGCTCGCCGTCCCGTCCGCCGGCGTGCCGGAGCCGACCTCGACGAACGCCTCGAGGTCGTGCATCGACGGCGTCGATGCGACGACCGCCTTGCGAAACGCGGTGCGGAACGTGCGGACGTCGGGCCAGCGGTCCTTCTTCGCATAGGCGAGCGCGCCGTCGATGGCCGCGGCCACACGATGGTCGACCGAGCGATCGGCGGTGGAGACGAACCGGGCGGGACGCATCGCCGCCATGAGCAGCTGCTGATGCGCATCACGCCCGACATGGACGTGCTCGCCGGTGAGCAACGTGAAGATCATCGCGCCGAGCGACCAGACGTCGGACTGCGCATCGACCTCGGCACGCGCCCCGCGCGCTTGCTCCGGTGACATGTACGCGGGCGTGCCCATCACGAGCCCGGCCGCGCTGAGGGTCGAGTCCGTCTCGCGGTCGAAGATGCGCGCGGTCCCGAAGTCGAGGAGCTTGAGCCGGCCGCGCGCACCGGCGGGCGCGCCGGGCGGCGACGTCGTGATGAAGATGTTGCCGGGCTTCAGATCGCGATGCACGACGCCGGCGGCATGCACCGCGACGATGGCGCTCATCAGCTCGTCGGCGATGGGAGCGAGCTCCTCGAGCGAGATGCGACCCTGGCCACGCTCGCGCATCTCGTCGAGCGTCTCGCCGTGGAGCAGCTCGAGGACGAGATAGGCGCAGCCGTCCTCGGTGATGCCGTCGTCGCCGATGGGCACGATCGCGCGATGCTTGATGGCGTTCGCGAGACCAGCCTCGCGCAAGAAGCGCTGGATCAATGCGGGATCCGCGCATAGCGACGGATGGATGATCTTGAGCGCGGCTCGGTGACCGTTGCGATGCGTGGCGCCGTAGACGGCGGACGTCGAGCCGACGCCGAGCAGCTCGTCGATGCGCCAGCGCCCGTCGACCGTCGTCCCGACCCTCTTCTCGTATCGCTCGCTCTGGTTTCCGTGACGCCGCATCAAGACGAAGAGCTCTCCTAGTCTCTACGATCATCTCACGGCGCGTTTGCGCGCAGCAAGGGAGCGTGAGTGGGAGCCCGCTACCCAGCCCGCACCGCAACTCCCTCTACCCAGCCCGCTACCCAGCCCCCCACGCCTCCAAGCCGCTGCGGTCCGCTTCGAACAAGAAAGGAGAGAGCTCCTCGAGCGTGCCGGTCTTCGAGCGCGGGGCGCCCAGCCGGCGGGCGGCCTGCCGAGCCACCGCCGCGACCATGGGATGCGGGCACTGCGCCAGTGCCACCAGCGCCGGCACCAGCTCCTGCGCATGAAGCTCGGCCGCAACGACCGCCGCGAACGCGCGTGGATCGCGCGGTCTCGGCGTGCGATCGCGCAGGATGCGCCCGAGCACCTCGACCGCGCGCGCCGTGGGTGCGAGCGCCGACGTGCGCCGATAGCCCGCCGGAACGAGGCCCAGCTGCCCGACGGCATCCGCGGTCTGGAGCCAGTCGCGCGCCGCGCCCAGCAACATCTCGCACCCCGGCTCGATCGCCTCGATCGATTCGCGGCCCTCGGCGCTCCCGTCGAGATCGAGCGCGATCGGCGCGCTCTGCTCGTTCGCATACGACTCGAGGTGGGCGACGAGACGCTCGAGTGAGACCGCGCCCACCGCTTCGCCGACGAAACGATCGCGATCGGTGGCAATGGCAACCCGGCTCGAGAGCGCAGCGCCCGCGAGCAGATGGTGGGCCCGCGACGTCGCAACCTCCACCGTGCGAACCGCCGCCCAGCGCAGGATGCGCGGCGTCTCGTCGATGTGGACGAGCACGCCCCACGGAACGATGGCCATGCGCACGCTGCCGCTCGCGGTGGCCGGAGCGCCTGCACCTCGGAGCGCGAACGCCGAGAGCACCGACGCGAGGAGACCCGCGATCAGCGCTTGGCGCGTGTCGAGGCCGCTCATCGCGAGCGTCACGCCGGCTCCGAGCCCGAAGGCCGTCGCCGCCACGCCGAGCCTCGGTACCGCGATGGGCTCCAGCCCGACGTACCTGAAATCAGGCGCAGGCGCGCGATTTCGCTCTGACCCTGCGACATCGTCAGGGCCGGCTTCGAGCGCACCGGGGAAGACGGCCAGAGCACAAGCCATCCCTTTACCTTGACCCGAGGAACGACCTCGGACCAGCCGAGGAAGGTGTTCCCGGCGCTTTTGCCGCTAAGCTAGCGCTCCTTCCACGTGGCGTTATGCGTTCAGTGCAACCAGACCATCGACGACGGGGCCCCCGTTTGTCCGCACTGCCGCAGCTTGCAACCGTCGCGCTCGCAGGGACGCACCCTCGGGCCGGGGACGAACATCGACCGCGGTTACGGCAAGATCGTGGTGGATGCACGCATCGGCTCGGGTGCGATGGGCACCGTCTACCGGGCGTGGCTCTTCTGGGATCCCAAGGGGCCGCGCGGTAGCGAGAAGCCGACACCGCTCGCGCTGAAGCAGCTCAAGCCGCAAGCGAGCATCCAGCCCGAGCTGCGCGCGTTCTTCCAGAACGAGGCCGAGGCCCTCCAGCTGCTCGCGCATCCCAACGTGGTTCGCTTCCACGAGCTGTTCACGTGGACGCCCACGCTGAGCGGCGCCCCGCCCGCGCCGAGCGTCGGAGCGAGCGCTGCGCCTTCCGCGGTGGTGTCGTCCGCGTCGCTCTCGCCGATCCTCGCGATGGAGTACGTCGACGGCGACACGCTCGAAGACGTCGTGGCGCGGAACGTCGCGCGCGCGCGTCTCGCCGGCAAGGGCGCGCTGCCCGGGCTCGAGCTGCAGCGCGCTTGGTACTACTTCCAGCAGCTGCTCGGCGCGCTCGCGGCCACGCATGCGCTCGGCATCGTCCATCGCGACGTGAAGCCGTCGAACATCATGATTCGACGCGACGGGATCGTGAAGCTCACCGACTACGGCATCGCGCATCTCGTGCGGCCGATGCACAACCTCGTGGCGCCGTCTCCGCAGGAGCTCGCGCCCGGCACCGGCGCGTACATGTCACCGGAGCAAGTGCTCGGCCATCCGCTCGATGGGCGCAGTGACTTGTATTCTGCAGGTATCGTGCTCTACGAGATGCTCGCGGGCCGGCCGCCGTTCTTGCCCAGCGAGAAGAGCGAGTTCGCGCTCCGCATGGACCAGGTGGAATCGACGGCGCCGCCGATCCGCTCGCTCGTCCCGATGGCGCCGCCCGTGCTCGATCAGCTCTTCGCGCGCGCGCTCGCGAAGGCGCCGTCGATGCGCTTCGGCAGCGCGATCGAGATGGGCGAAGCCTTCCGCGCGGCGTTCGGTCTCCCGAGCACGCCGGCCTGGCGCGCGCAGAGCGAGATCGCACAGGTCGCCCGCGTCGCCCCCGCGGATCCCGATCGCGCGCTCAAGCTCGCGACGCTGCGCAACGTCGTGAAGAAGGAATATCGGACGCAGCCCATGCCGCAGCGTCCCGTCCCGCCGGCGCCGCGCTGAGGGGCACACGCATTCGAGAGCGAGGACGGCGAGGGACGTCTCAGGTCTTCGACTTGAGGTGCCGGACCTCGGCCTGCGCGTCGCGATGCTGCGGGTTCGCGGCGAGCAGCTCGTTGAAGTCGGCGAGCGCTTCCTGATACCGATTCGTCCGCGAGAGGAGCTTGCCTCGATAGAGCAGTGCGCGCTCGCTCGACGGATCCTCGGAGAGCACGCGCGTCATCGTCGCGATGGCCTCCTCGACAGCCGCGGGCGCGTTGCCGAGCGCGCGGATCCACGAGAGCAGCGTGACGTAGTCGACCTGCGTGGGATCGCCGTCGACCGCCTTTCGCGCTAGTTTCTCGGCGTTCGCGAGGTCGTTGCGCTGCAGTGCCGCCTCGGCGAGACGGAAGCTCTGCATCGCCTCGAGCGCGGCCTCGGCATCGGCGAGACCGTCGTCGCCGATCTCGACGGCGCGGCTGTTCAGCGGACCCGCGCCCATGTCGAGCTCGATGTCGATGTCGTCGCCACCGGTGCCTCCGCCGTTGCCCTTCGCGCCGGGTGCGGCCGCGACGGGCGCAGCAGGCGCCACGATCGGGGGCTTCGGCGAGGGCTGCGCGAGGCCCGAGCGCACGGCGGGGAGCTTGGAGCCGGAGCCGGCCGCAGGCGGCGCGACCTTCGGCGCCGGCTTCGCCGCGAACGAGGGCGCCGCGCCGGGAGACGTTGCCGCCGGAGGCGCGACCCCCGGAGTCGTTGCCACCGGACGCGCAGCCCCGACCTTGCTCGGCAACGCGGGTGCGGGTCGCCCGGCTCCGCCCGGCGCGCTCGGCAAGCCGGGACCCGGACGCGCCGCCGGCGGCGCGCCGCGTGCAGCAGCCGCGGCCGCAGCTTGACCGAGCTTGCTCTGCAAGAACGCCGGTGAAGGACGCGCGATGGTCTTCGCGCCGTCCGGCGGTGTCGTCGACGGCGGATGCGCTTCCTCCGGAGGCGGTGCGGCTGCGGGCGCGACGGGAGGCGCGGCCGGCGTCGACGCCGAGGCCTTCGCGCTCGCCGTGCTCGCCGCCTGTCGCTGCTCCTGCGTGAGCGCGGGCTGCATGCCGACCATCGTCGCCTTCTTCACGGCGATGGGGCGGATCTGCGGAGCGCTCGCGCGAGGCAAGCCCTGCGAGCTCTGCGGCGGTGCACCGGGGCGCGCGGCCGGAGACATCGCGCGCGGCGTCGGCGCAGGCGCGGGAGCGGGAGCGGCCGGCGCGCTGGGCTTGCGAAGGCTCACCGGGGATGCGGCCGCGGGAGGTGTCCGCACCGAAGGTGGCGGCGGTCCGACGTTCGCCCGGGACGTCGGCGGCGGTCCACCCGCGACGGCCTGGCGACGCGGCGACGCGGGCGGCGGAACGCTCGCCGACATGACCGCGCCGGACACCGGCACGGAGTTGCCCTCCATCACCGGGATCGATCCCGAGGCTGCGGGCGCGCCGGGCGCGCTGGACGCGCTGGACGACGCGGTCGACGCGGCCTTCCACAGTTGGCCGTTCTTCGACGCCATCGGGCCTTTTTTCTGGCCCTTGAATGCGAACTGCCGCGTGACCGCAAGCGAGTACACGAGCGACGAAACGACCTCTTCGTCGGCGACGTTGCGCTTGAAGAGCTGCGCGAGCGGGATGCTCTCGGAGCGGATCATGTCGAGCGTGGCTTCCTCTTCGGGGAGGAGCGCGAGGCTCGAGAGCGCGGCGTCGTCGTGCAGAAGGAGGGGGTGCTTGCCGATGCGATTCAACGTCGCGCGAATGCGTGCACGATCCATCCAATTGCGGACGCTCGCAAGGATCGGGTTCAGCGGACAACCAACGGGAACGTCGCCGCCGCCCCAGCCCTCGAGCAGATCGATCTCGCGGTAATACGAGTACGTGATCTCCGGCGCGAGGTTCGCGAGGTAAGCGATCTTGTTGAGCAGCTGCGCCTCGAGCGCCCAGAGCAGCGCCTCGCGCGACACGAGATCGTGACCGACGAGGTACTCGCCGAGGAGGATGCCGAGCCGGCGCGCGCCTTCGACGGCCTGCTCGACGGCCTTCGTCTCGATGGCGCCGCCGTGCACGAGGATCTGCCCGAGCAGCGCCACCTGATCGTTGAGGCGGATCTTCGTGGGCACACCGCCGACGAAGTAGATGGTGTCCTCGCCCTCGCCGCCCTGGAAGACGACGCTGCCGGTGAGCGAGTGATCGAGCATGTAGACGAGGACGTGCGGGAGCGGCGTCGCCGAGAGGTTGCCGCGCGCCGTGGGCTCACGCGATGCGCGCTGTCCGGGACGATTCGTGTTCCGGTCGGCGTGCTCGTCGCCCTGCACCTGGAAGAGCGTGCGATCAGGGCTGTGTCCGCCCGGCGCGGGCGGCGCGAGCGAGTCGTTGATCATCCGGCCCATCGCCTCGGCGACGGCGGACGGGCTCGACCCCATCGACGGAAGCGACGCGCTCGAGTTGTGCTCGCCCGACTGGATGCTGCTGCCGGTCTCGTTGCGCGCTGCCGGCGCATCGGCGTCGTCACTGCTCCACGCGGCGTACTGATCGGCGTACTGGTCCGCGATGCTGCGTGACGTCTGCTGCGCGTGCGGAGTGCCGCCCGGCGGCGGCATGGCGATCGGCGCGAGCGGTGAGATGGGCGGAAGCGGCGCGGTGTACGGCGGCGACGCGATCGGCGCGCGCTCTGGCGAGCGATCCGGTTGGCGATCCGGGTGGCGATCCGGGTGCGTAGCGATGGGAGCCGCGTACGCGCCTTGCTGCTGCTGCTGCTGCTGCTGCTGCTGCACCGGCTCGAGCTCCGGCGGAGGCTGGCTGTCGCGCTCGTCGCCGTAGGCTTCTCCTTCGACGCCCTGCCGTAAATCCAGGCCCTTTCGCCATCCGTCGACGCTCATCACGCGCACGACCTGGCGATGCGGATCTTGCGCGAGCTCGATCTCGACGGGCTGCAGCTGCTGCCCGTTCTGATCCATCACGAGACGAACGCGCGGCTTCTCGCCGGGGCCCTTCGGTCCGCGGACGACCTCGGCCACCTCGCCCGTCGCGAGCTGCACGACGGTGCCCATCGGCAGGAGGCCGAGCGCCGACACCAGCATGCGGAGCACGGTGCGGTCCTGCGGATCCTTGAGCTCCTCGGAGAGCGCAGCAACGGCGTAGTCCGGCGTCGGCGGCAGGAGCCCCGGCTCCGGCGTGAGGAGGTCGTTGTAGCGACGCGCGATCGCGATGAGCTTCGCGTGCAGCGTCGGCGCGCGCGCTCCCCAGTACACGGGACCGAGCCATTGCTGGCGGCGAAGCCACAGCGCCTCGAATGTGAGAACGGTGCGCGTAATCGACGGCTCGTTGACGCGACCGAGCGCGGTGAGAACGGCGGCGGCGCCTGCTGCGAGACGGTCCTCTTGATCCTCGGAGAGCGTCGTCGGTCCGGCCATGCCGGGCATCGCCGGGCCGGCCGCCTGCGAGAGCGCCATCGCGCGCGGACGCGCGACGTCGTGCATCATGCCGGCCATCGCGATCTGCGAGAGGATGGCGCGGTCCTGCGTGACCTCGCGCGCCATCGAGACGGCGAGGATGGCGGTGTTCACGGCGCGACCGGCCTCGTCGAAGTTCGCATTGCGAACCTCGGTGACGCCGAGGAACGCGGGCGTCGAGCCGTCGGAGAGGTCGACGAGGCTCTGCGCGATGCGCTTGATGCGGCGCGGGAGGATGTAGCGGCTCGCCTGCAGGTCCTCGAAGAACCGCCGCATGATGACGACGGCCGAGGCGTACATGCGCACGATGCGCTGATCGGCGGAGAGGTTCTCGAGCTCGAGCCCGCGGAGACGAGCGGCATCGGCGACGGCGCGGAGGCGGATCTTCGGGGTCGGCGAGCGGAACGTGCCGGCGCCGGCGCGATAGCTGATCGAGATCTGCTCGGCGAACGCGAGGAGCTCTTCGCGCGTGAGATCGCGCTGTATCGAGAGCTCGGAGCCGCCGAGCCGTTCGAAGAGCGCGCCGAGCTCGGAGGCAGCTTCGTAGGTGCTGCGCGAGCCCTTGAGCAGCTGCCCGGCCACGAAGACCGCCTTGTCCGCGAACATCACGTTGACGTTCGATCCGGAGCGCAGGCAGTAGTCGCCGATGATCTGGTGCGTCTGCTCGAGCTGACGCGTGAACGCCTGGTTCGTCAGGTCGTGCATCTGCGCCAGCTTGGTCAGGCGATAGATCGCGATCACGACACCGGCGCCGAGCTCACGCGCGTGCTCGCGCCTGACGCCCTCGCCCGCATCGTTCGTCACGATGTCGAGCCGCATCGTCATGCGGTGGCACCTCCACCAGGCGCAGCCGGCGGCGCCGCGAGACGTTGCCCGATGCGCTTCGCTGCAGCCGATGCCGCCATGCGCGTCTCTTCGGAGAGACCCCAGCGCGAGTTCGCGAGCTCGTGGAGCGCGGCGCCCGTCTGTCGCGAGCGCGAGAGCTCACCGAGGAGCTCCGCGGCGAGCGCGCGCGTGGCCTCGCGGTTCTCGCTCACGAGGACGCCGCCCTTCTTCGCGATGTCGAGCGCGAGCGGCTCACCGCGTTCGGGCGCGAGGATGATCGCGGTGCGCAGCAGCTCACGGCGCTCGTCGTTGCCGAGGTCGTTGAAGTTCTTGCTGTTGATGATGCGCGCGACGGTCACCCAGACGTTGCGCATCTGGTAGCGCGTCGACGCGCGGAGCGCAGCCATGCGGATGAGCGCCGACGCGTTGTCGAGAAGCGCGCTGATTTCTTGCTGCGCATGATCGGCCGACGGCGCGGTCAGGACGCGAGCCTCGATGCGCACGTTGACGTCGTCGCTCTGCGCGAGCTGCGAGAGCGCTTGCTTCGAGCCGATGGTGCCCGCGCGACCGAGCATTTGGATGAACGTCGCCACCGTCTCGGGATCGCTGCCGGGCACCGCCGCCGCGACCTCTTGCTCGCGACCGCCCATGTAACGCTCGACGAACGACGCGAGCACGCCGCGGAGCCGCGGATCGGTGGTCTCGCGCAGGTTCGAGAGCACGGTCGGCAGCTCGTTCGGTCCGAGCGAGGAGAGCACACCGACGAACGCCTCGAGCGGTCCGGGATCGGCACGCAGGCGCTTCAGGACCAGCTCCAGGGTCTCTCCGCCGAACATCGCGTTGGTGAGCGCAGCTGCGAGCTTGCCCTGGTTGTCCGGGCCCTGCACGCGCTGGCGCAGTCGTTCGATGACCGCCTGACTGAGCTGCACGGCGACGCCGATGCGCCCCGACACCGCGAGATCGGCGGCGGACTTGCGAAGCGACGCGAGCACGAGCGGCGCGTCGCGATTGGCGGCCGAATCGAGATAGCCCTCGACGAGCGCATCGACGTAGCGCTCGCTCCAGACCTCGCGGGGGATGTCGAGCTGTGGAAGAAGCGCACCGCGCATCGGCTCGTCGAGCGCGAACGGCGAGCGATCGCGCTGCTTGGCGAGCGCAGCATCGTCGGTCGAGAGCGCCATCGCCTTCGCTTCGATGCGGTTCATCTGGTTCTGCGCGGCGCGCTCGGCGAGGTCCTCGATCTGATCGGCCTCGCCGTAGAACGCCTCGCGCTCGGCGGCATCGCCTTCGGCGAACGCGTCGACGACCTCGTAAGTGACGTGCGGGAGCGCCTTCTCCCAGAACGCGGCCGCGAGATCGTCCTCGGGCGGAAGATCGCGACCGGGGTCGAGGAGGAACAGCGCGAAGACCTCGCGAAGCTCGTCGACGCTCACGCCCACCTCGATACCGAGCGTGCGCATGCCGCAGGCGAAGAGGTTGTACGGGATCGAATCGAAGGGCGGCCCCGGCTCCCAGCACGTGTGGCCGAGCGTATTGAAGGAGTAAGGGCGGATCGCCCACTGGATCAGCGCCGGCTGCTGCTTCAACGCTTCGGTGATCGCCTCGTGCGCGGTGCGGAGCGTGCGCTCGGTCGCGGGATGCTGCCAGCCGAACTGACGCACGCTCGGAAGCACGCGGTCGAAGTGCTTCATGAGATCGCGCAGCGCTTGGAGCCGCGGATCGGAGTCGGGGATCTCGAGGCCGGTCGGCTGAAGCGAGTGCGTCTGCGGCGTCTGCGGCGTCTGGACGAGCGGCTGGTAGCCGACCATCGGGTCGTAGGCCGGCTGCTGGAGCGTCCCCGCCGCTTGGGAGAGCTGCCCGTGCGGGGGCACGTTCATCGCCGGAACGTTCATCGACGGAACGCTCACCGCCGCCATGCCGCCGAGCGACGGCTTGCCCATCGGCTGTTGCGCCGGAATCGGCACCTGCATCACCGGCGCGGGCGCCGGAGCCGGCTGCGGAGGGGGGGCGGCCTGCTGCTGCTGATTGATCTTCGGCAGCGGCGCGGGCGCTGCGGGAAGGTTCGCGACGACCTCGTGCGGCCGCGGCGGCGGGAGGGCCTCGAGCGCGTCGACGTTCTGCGACGGCATGAGCTCCATGAGCCCGCGCTGCATCTCGCGCGCGTCCTGGAAGCGATTGCGGCGGTCCCACGCGAGCGCCTTGTCGATGACCTTGATCAGCTCGATGGGCAGATGCGGCGCGAGACGAGCGACGGACGGCACCGGCTTCGTCGCGGCCATGACGAGCGCTTCTTGCTCGGTACGGCCGTTGTTGATGCGATGACCGGTGATGAGCGCGTGCATCATCGCGCCGACGGAGAAGAGGTCGGCGCGGCCGTCGAGCTGATCGACGAGACCCATCGCCTGCTCGGGCGACATGTACGCGGGCGTTCCGAGCGCGGTGCCGGTGGCGGTGCGCTCCGACGTGGCATCGCGCATCTGGGCGACGCCGAAGTCGAGCACCTTGATCTCACCTTCGTTGGTGATGAAGATGTTCGCGGGCTTGAGATCGCGGTGGATGACGTTGATCGCGTGACACGACGCGAGACAGTCGACGACGCGCTCGCAGATCTGGAGCACGCGGCCGATGGGCATCGTGCGGCCGCACTTCTTCCAGGCATCGCGGACGGTCTCGCCGAGGAGCAGCTCCATGATCAGGAACGGCTCGCCCTGCTCGGTCATGTCGTCGTCGAGGACCTGGACGGTCGCCGAGTGATTGACCTTGTTCGAGACGTAGGCCTCGCGGAGGAACCGCTCGCAGATGGTCTTCTCGCGCGCGAAGTCGGCGTGGAGGATCTTGAGCGCCGCGCGCTGACCGTTCCGGTGAGACGCCGCATACACCGCGGCCATACCGCCGACGCCCAGAAGGCCTTCGACCGTCCACTTCCCTTTGATGACGACCCCTACCCTGGCGGCGGGGCCTTGCTCATCACCGGCTTTGGAGGACTTCACCAGGTCGGCCACGCGCACTCACCGTCCGTCCCCACGGACGACTCCTGACTCCGAGGCGCTCCGACGGCGAGATGCCCGACGGGGTGCCCGATGGGGAGAAACCCGAACACTCAAGCGAGCCTGGAAGGCTCATGAGAAGGATATCGAGCCGCGCGAGCCGAGGACACCATAATTGGGGAGGAGACGAGCGCGAGAGGCCTCGTGCGCAAAGGCGAAGGCGCACCGACGGGAGCAGGTTGCGCAACGGGCCCGTGCAGCGGGACCTCGGAAGCCGCCCACAATGTGGGGGCCCCTCCGCCTTGCATCGCAAAAAAGCTCACGATAGCGTTGACTTACGCGCGCTCGACGACCGAGCTCGAGCGGCCGGCGGTTGGTTTTCGATGCGCCGTCGCGCGGTCAGCGCGCGGGCGCCAGCGTGGTCGGTTCACGTACCACCGCGAGCGCAAACGCCGCCGCGAGCACGGCGGCGATCGGTGCGAGGGCCGGAGGGGCTGCTCCGAAGGCAATGCCGAGGAGCGAGATGCCCTGCGCGGCGGCGCCGACGAGGGCCGCTGTCTTCGCGCGCTCGCGACACGCGCGAGGCACGGTGAGCGCGAGGGCGGCGTCGCGAACGTCATCGGATGCGAGCGCGACGCCCCACTCACCGGGCGCAGCGCCGGCGGCGGTCATCGCGACGGAGACGTCGGCTGCACCGAGCGCACCGTCATCGGACGACGGATGACCGACGGCAGCGACGATGCGACCGCCATCGGCGAGCGCGCGGACCTCGGCGCCGCGATCGGCGGGGAGGATCTCCGGGCGTACGTGCTCGATGTCGAGCGCACGCGCGATGGTCTCGCACGTGTCACGAGCCTCGCCGCTCAGGAACACCGGCTCGATGCGTGCATCATGCAACCTTTGCACGGCGGCACGCGCGCCGGGACGAAGGCCGTCCTGGAGCGCGAGCAGACCGACGAGCCGTCCGCCGAGCGCGACGAGGAGGACGCTGCGGCCTTGGGCCTCGAGCTCGGTGGCGCGCGCGTCGGCGATCGCGACGCTGACGCGCTCGTTGAGGAGGAACGCGCGGCTGCCGACGATCACCTTGTCGCCGTTGGGAGCGAGCGCGGTGACGCCGAGCCCGGAGTGGACCAGCGCCGAGCGCACGTTCTCGGGACGAACGCCGCGCGCGCGAGCGGCGCGGAGGATCGCGGCAGCAAACGCGTCGTTCGAGGCCATCTCTGCGCCGGCCGCGAGCGAGAGTACGCGCGCGGTCTCTTCGGGCGCGGTGCTCATCGGTGAGCCGCTGCTCGCGCCGCGCGCGGCGCCGGCACCGATGGCTTCGACGGCGACGATCTCGGGCTCTCCGAGGAGGATCGTGCCGCGCGAGCACACGACGGCAATCTCGGCGCGAGCCGCGGCGTCGAAGGCGTCCGCGTCCTTGTAGACGATGCCGCGACGCTGCGCGGCGATGTGACCGCGGGCATGCGCAAGCGCGGCAGCAGCGACGGCCGCGAAGCCGGCGACCGCGTACGCGCCGGCGCTCGCAGCGATGATCACCTCGGGCCACGCGCCGTTCATCGCGTAGGTCGCGCCGCCGACGAGCAGCGCGGCGATGGGCGCGCCTCGCTCGACGGTACGACGCGCGAGCGCGACGAGGGGCGCGGCGACGTCGACGCGGGCGGCCGACGATTGCCCGAGCTTGAGCCACGCGCGGTCGCCGCCGGTGAACGTGGCCGTGACGCGAAGGCGACCGGAGATGACGGTGGCGCCGGCGACCACGGCGTCGCCTTCGCGCTTCGCGAGGACGACCGGTGAGTCCATCCACGGAGCGATGTCGGCGTCGCCCGCCGCGACGATGCCGTCGACGCCGATGGCCTCGCCGGCTTCGACGACGACCTGCTCGCCGGGCCTGACGTGGTCGGCGGCGACGTCTGCGGTGGTCTCGCCGCGCACCACGCGAACGCGCACCGCGAGAGCGGACGCGATGCGCGCACGCGCCTCGGTGACGTCGCGCCGCGAGCGCGCGACGAGGAGGTCGACGAGCAGCGCGCCGGCCGACGCGAGGCCGACGTAGGCCGCGTGCGACTCGGCGCGCGCATCGTGAACCGTGACGGAGAGCACCGCGCCACATGCCGCGAGGACGACGGGCCCGGACACGAACCACGGCGCGGGCGCTCCCGGCTCACGCCGTCCGAGCCCGGTGCACACGACGAGGAGCGCCGCCGACGCGAGCGCAAACGGCAACCGCAGCTCGGAGCTCCCCTCCCCCGCGAGCGACACGACGACGGCGAGCACCCCAAGCGCAATCCCGACGTACGGCGCCGCAGCCACGACCCGAGCGAGATACTTCCTGGCATCGAACCGAGCCTCGCGCCGCCGAGCCCCCCTCGCCGCCCCAGCCGCGCTGACCGGCGCCTCCACGCGCGCCTGCCCCTGCGCGTCCTCCTCCGCGTCCTCGCCCTCGCCGGCCCCCGCTCCCGCACTCGCCCCCGCTCCCGCTCCCGCCTCCTCGTCCGCAACCGCGGTCGACCGCAACGTGGAGGGCGGTTCGTCCGCCACACCGCCGACGCGCCCCTCGTCCGCGTCCGCGTCCGCATCCGCGTCCGCGCTCGCAGCCGCAGCCGCAGCCGCGTCCGCGTCCGCGCTCGCCGTCGCCTCAACGCCCCGCGCCTCCTCCGGCCCAGGAAAGCGAGGCGCCTCCTGCGCCCTCACGCCCGACGCAACAGACGCAACAGACGCGACAGACGCGACCGCAGCCGCCGACGCAACCGACCGCGGCTCCCCCTCGCGCTCGCGCTCGCGCAATCGCTCCTTCGGCCGCGCCGCGCTCTTCGCGCTCGCGACACTCACCTGCGGCGGGTCCGTCGTGAGCGCCTCGAGCCCTGCGCGCCGCGAGCTCACGTCGACGAACAGCGATTTACACTCGGCGCCACAGAAGTAACGAAACCCT
>JAXDMI010000637.1:0-12173 GCA_034666145.1 Myxococcales bacterium
CGCCGACGCGATCGAGCCGTTCGCGATGCAGACCACCGGCGGCGATCGCGTGCGAATCACGCCGCGCATCTCCGACGCCGATCATCCGAGTGCCTTCGCCGCGACGACGCGCGTCCCGACCAGCGTCTCGGTGCCGCCCCTCGCCGAGTCGGCCGAGCAGGCCGAGCGCACCACCGAGCGCAAGCAAGCGAACAAGCGAAAGCGCACGCGCCGGAAGCTCACGCAGCTCGCGCTCCCCCTCGCGCTCCTCGGCGCGCTCGCTGCCGTCGTCGTGCTCGTGAAGAAGAGCAACACGATCACGACCACCGCCGACGCCGCGCGTCCTCTGTCGACCGTCCCCGAGGCCGAGGCGGCATACAAGGAGGCGATGCAGCTCTGGCACGACGGTGCCACGGGCAAGGCGCGCAACACGCTGCGCCACGCCGTCGAGCTCGATCCGATGTTCGCGGCGGCGCATCTCCAGCTCGCCATCCAGACCGTGCAGGACGATCCCGCGGGCGCGCAGGCCTCGTTCCAGAACGCGTTCGAGCATCGTCACATGCTGGTCGAGCGAGACGCGGCGCTGCTCGAGGCGTGCGAGCCGTACGTGCGACCACGTCCCGATCTCGACGAGTGGGAGACGCGCCTCACGGGCGCCGTGTTCCAGTTCCCGCGTGACTCGGAGCTGCAGTTCTTCCTCGGTCGCGCGCGGGAAAAACAAGGCGCCGACGACGCCGCGAAGGCAGCCTACGAAGCGGCAGTGCGCCTCGACCCGGGCTTCGTGCCGGCGCTCGCGGCGCTCGCGAACGCCGAGCGCAACCTCGGTCACGTGCAGGACTCGCTCGGCGTGACCGAGCGATGCCTGAAGCAGTCGCCGGTGGCATCGACGTGCCTCGAGACGCGATATCGGCTGCTCAGCGATCTCGGCGAGTGTCACGGCGCTCGCGAGGCGGCCGCGCAATGGCGCACGCTCGAGCCGACGTCGACCACGGCATTCACCGCGTTCGCTCGCGCGCTCTATGCCGACGGCGCGCCGCGCCCCAGCGTGGAGGAAGCGCTCTCACGCGCATGGGCGCTCTATCCGCCCGACAAGCGCGCCTCGAGCGAGCGATGGGATCGCATGTACCTCGCCATCGTCGACGGCGATCTCGCGCGCGCCGATCAGCTCGCGCGCGAGTTCGAGGCGGACCTCCCCGCCAATTCCGATCAGTTCGATCACGCCATGCCGGCGCGCGTGCGCATCAACGTGCTCTACGAGAGCGAGGACGTGGCGGGCGCAGCGAAGGTCGCGCACGGCTTCCTCGACGTGATGGACGCGTGGCCCGCCTACCCGTTCGCGCAGGACGCGAGCATCGCGTTCTACGAGCCGCTCTATCGCAGCGGCGAGATCAAGAAGGCCGAGCTCGATCGCCAGCGCGCGCGCTGGGTCGAGCACGAGAAACAACGCCTCGCCGGCGGCGATCGCAGCACGCGCGCGGCCTGGGGCATGTGGGCGATCTGGGGCGGCTTCGCGGAGACGAAGGAGGAGGCGCTCGAAGCGATCGGGCGCATGCCGCAGATCCCGCTTCCGGTCGGCTCGCGTCGCGCCGTGAATCTCGACTTCGCGGTGGGCAAGGTCTACGCGCTCGTCGGTCGCCCCCAGCTGGCGCTGCCTTCGCTCGTGCGTGTCACGTCGACGTGCTCGTCACTCGAGGACGCGATGCTCGTCGCGCGTGCGCGCTACTACCTCGGCATGGCGCACGAGGCGAACGGCGAGAAGGCCGAAGCGCGCGCCGCCTACGAGCGCGTCGTGGCGGCGTGGCCGAAGGGCATGAAGTCGCGCACCGTCCATTGGGCGGAGCAGCGACTCACGGCCCTCGCCAAGTGACGGCCTCGCGAAGCGCTCAGCGCTTCTTGTTCTTGCGGCCGGCCGGACGACCACGGCGCTTGGGCGCCGCGCCGCCGCCGCTGCCGGCGAAGTACGTCGTCGCGCGCTTCTGACCGGTCTTCGTGACGCGACCCGACGAGAGCGCCTCGGCGAGGGGACGGGGAAGCTCCTTCGCCTCGACACCGAGGGCCGAGCGGATCTGCTCGGAGCGGAGGCCGCCGCCGTTCTTGGCGAGGACGTCGACGATCGACTCGACCATGCGCGTGATGTCGTTCTGCGTGCGACGACCGAGGCGGCCACCGCGACCACGACCGCCAGCGGCAGCGCCGGCGCCGCGACGCGCGGGAGCTGCTGCGGCCGAGCTCTCGCTGCTCTCGGCGCGCGGACGGCCCGGTCCGCGACGAACGACGGGGGCGCCACGACCGGCGACGTCGGCGAGCTCGTCGATCGATGCAGTGCGGAGCGCGGCCAGCACGCTCGATGCAAACTGCGATGCCAGGCTCTCGATCGTGTTGCGAAGATTGCTCATGGCAGAAGCCAATACGGCAATTCGGATTCAACTGGCAATCAAATTCCAAATCAGCGAATCGCTATCAATGCCATCGATCGCCCACCGATCGCCCTTCGATCGCCCTTCGATCGCCGCCTAGGTGGCCAACGGGCCGCGAAGCGGTACGCTTGTGAAGGTGGAGGCAACGGGTGCGTAAACTGACGTTTGTGATGGTTTTCACCGGCATCGTGACGGCGCTTGCGGCTGCAGCGGCGTGCAGCGACAGCATCCCCAACGACGGCCTCGTCAACCTTCCACCCCGCGACGCAGCAACCGCTGCGGACGCGGACACGACGGATTCTGCGGTGTCGTGCAAGGACCTGCAATTGAAGGTCGGCGACCCCGCAGCGTGTGATCAGTGCGCCAAGGACAAGTGCTGCGCCGAGGTCATGGCCTGCGACAAGAGCGCGGACTGCAAGGCATTGCAGAACTGCATCGCACCGTGCGCGCAAGACGACCTCGTTTGCATTCTGACGTGTCAGGAGGCGCATCCCAAGGGCGGCGACCTTCTCCAGGAAGTCGGCTCCTGCGCGCAGAACAACTGCAAGAACGAGTGTCCGTCGATGCAGTCGGACGCCGATATCTTCGGCGACAGCGGACTGAATCCCTGACTCGAACGCGGCTGAGAATTTCTCGCCACAAGCGATTAGGTCCGCCGTCGCGGTGACGGACAGCCTTGCGGCTCACCTCGTTCGAATGCCCAGGGCTCGCGTTTTCAGTACCGAAGGAGGGACTCGAACCCTCACGTACTTTCGTACGGCGGATTTTGAATCCGCTGCGTCTACCGTTCCGCCACTTCGGCGAGCGCGGTTTAGTTAGCAGAATCGCTCCCGCTCGACCACGCCTCGATTCGCGGGCGCCGATTCGTCGTATGCTTCGACATCATGATGCTCGGTCGTAGGCGCATGCTCGCAGGGCTCTCGTTGGTCGGTGTCGCGGGTCTCGCGGGCTGCAAGGACAAGGGCAAGGTCAGCGCCGACGAGGCGCGCGCCAACGTGAAGATGCTCGTCGAGCTCGCCGAGAAGGACGTCGCCGAGATCGACCGCGGGTTGCCCGAAGGCGGCAAGAAGATCGCGGAGCGTCTCGCCAAGGAGACCGACCCGAAGCAGCTCGACGCGAAGCAAAACGCGCCGCAGGTCCGCACTGCCCTCCTCCAGGTGCGCCAGCAGGTCCCCGATCTCGCGGTCGCGAAGTCGACGTTCTTCGCCTTCACCGACGACAAGGGAATCGCCGTCCGCAACGATCTCGAGCAGGACACGATGGCCGGCAAGGACCTCGTCGGCGCCTATCCCGCGTTGAAGAAGGCACTCGAAGGCGAGGCCTACGTCACCACGCAGGGTCAGTTCCCGGGCGTCCCCAACCCGCAGGGGCCGGATCGCGAATGGGTGGCCGGCGTTCCCGTGAAGCGCGACGACGGCTCCCTCATCGGCCTCCTCGTCACGGGCTGGACGTATCGGCGCTTCGCGAATCACCTCCAGGAAGTGCTCACGCGCGAGCTCCAGGATCGGCTGATGCGCGACAACGAGAAGGGCAAGCTGCCCATCCTCTACGTGTTCCTCTTCGACAAGGACGGCGTCTACGGCGCTCGGGGAGCGCCGCCGGCCGACGAGAAGGCGCTCGCGGAGCTCGGCTTGACCGCGAAGACCGCGAACGGGCCGGTGGACGCGCCGATCACCATCGCCGATCGAGCGTTCGGTTATGGGGCCGCGCGCGTCCCGAAGCTCGGGCCCGACGTCGGCATCGTCGTGCTCCGCAGCGAGGTCTAGGGCTTCGGCTCGTCGTCGGGCTTCGACTTTGCCTTGGGCTCGGGCTCCGGCTCGGCGTCCAGGTCATCCTCTTCTTCTTCCACTTCTACGCCCGCGAGCTTCGGCGCGACGACCGGCGACGCGCTGCGGTCCATCGACCCGGCGCGCCCCAGGCGATGGAGCGCGGCGATCCCGACCACCCACCCCGCGAGCACGACCGCGCCTCCGAACGGCACGGCAGGCGCCGGGTCGCCGGCGCGTGCCGGCGTACGGTCGAGGGAGCCGGAAATGGCGAGGCCGGCGACGATGCCGACCGCGGCGAGGACCATGGGAAGCTTGGCGCGCTCGAAGGGCTCCGCGCGTTCCACACGCTGATCACTCGCGCTCACGTCCTCGGTTTAGCATACGCGTGATAGAAGTTCAGGATGCCGCGCTTCGCTGCGCTCGACCTCGGCTCGAACGCCTTGCGTCTTCGCATCGTCGAAGCGCATGCGCCGGCGCCGGGTCGCGAGCAGCTCTCGCTCCTGCCCGAAGCGTCGACGGCGTTCCGCGAGGTGACGAGCTTGCGAGCACCGGTGCGCCTCGGCAGCGAGGTGTTCGTCACCGGCCGACTCGCTGCGGCGTCGATCGGCCAGGCGTGCAGCGCCCTCCGCGATTTCCGACAGGCGATGGATGCCGCGAAGGTGGATGTCTACCGAGCCGTCGCGACCAGCGCGGTGCGCGAGGCGTCGAACCGCGCGACGCTGGTCGAGCGTGCGCGTCGCGAGGCCGGCATCGAGCTCGAGATCATCGAGGGCGTCGAAGAGGCGCGCCTCATCCAGCTCGCCGTGGTGCGCCGGCTCGGTCTCTCCGATCGGCGCGCGCTGCTCGTCGACGTCGGTGGCGGTTCCACCGAGCTCACGTACCTCGACCACGGACGCAACGCGTTCGCGATGTCACTGCCCGTCGGAACGGTGCGTCTCCTCGAGACGTATCTGCGCGGCGCGAAGACCGTCGACCGCACGCGGCAGAGGCTCCTCTTCGAAGGCGTCGATCGCGCGCTCGCCGAGGCCGTTCCGCAGCTGAAAAAGGTGCCGTTCGAGCTCGTCGTGGGCACCGGAGGGAGCGTCGACACGCTCTCCGAGCTCTGTCCCATGAAGGGCGGACATGCCGGTTATCCGCGCGCCGTCGACATGGGCGCGGCGCGCTCGCTGCTCGGCAAGCTGTTCGGCATGACCGTGGAGCAGCGGCGCGACGGCTTCGGGCTGAGGCCCGATCGCGCGGACACCATCGTCACCGCCGCGTCGATCTTCGTGCGCGTCGCCGAGATGTTCAAGGCGACCGCCATCGTCGCGCCCGGCGTCGGCCTCAAGGAAGGCATCCTCGAGGAGCTCGTCGACAAGTACTTCGATCGCTGGGACAAGGAGTCGGAGACGCGCACCGTCGTCGACGCGTGCATCCGCCTCGGGCGGCGCTACGGCTTCGATCAGGCGCACGGCGAGCTCGTGTCGTCGTTCGCGACGTCGCTCTTCGACGACATGACCGCGGTCCATCGCCTCGGTGAACGCGAGCGTCTGCTGCTGCGCGCCGCCGCCGTGCTCCACGACATCGGCGACTACGTTCGCTACGACGGGCACCACAAGCACAGCTTCTACTTGATCCTCCACTCCGACGTCATGGGGCTCACACCCGAGGAGCGCGGCCTCGTCGCCAACATCGCGCGCTACCACCGCAAGGGACCGCCCGACGCCGCGCATCCCAACTTCCGCGATCTCGATAAGGACGCGCGCGCCAAGGTGCGAGCGCTCTCGGCCATCCTCCGCATCGCCGACGCGCTCGACCGCGAGCACCTCGGCAAGGTGAAGGGCGTGAAGGCCGAGGTCGACGGACCGAAGCGGAAGCTCACGCTGCACATCGACGGCGAAGAGGATCGCGAGCTCGAGGAATGGACCGTGCGCGCCAAGTCCGAGCTCCTGCGCGACGTGTTCGATCTCGAGGTGACCATCGCCGGCAACGGCGCGCGCCCGTCGTGGGCCGCGGAGCCCGCTGCGGCTCCAGCGTCGCGCCCACCGGCGAAATGAATTGGTGTAGGCTCCGCGGGCTCATGCGCCCCGCTGCGGCAGCCCGCTGTGAACTCCTTCGGCGCGCCTCGATCCGCGCATGCGTCGTCGCCGCGTGCTCTGTGCTGGCAGCGTGCACCGGTCATGCGGTGCCGGATCCGAAGTCGGCCGCCGACGACTACGCCGCCGCCGCCGCCAAGGGCGATGCCGACGCCATCTACGAGATGATGACGACCTCGGCGCAGAAATCGCGATCGCGCGAGGACGTCCGTCGCCTCGTCGCCGAGCAACGCGGCGAGCTCTCGGAGCAGGCGAAGCTCGTCACCGCGCGCGATGCCCGCGTCGAAGCGACCGCGCGCCTCCGTTACGAGGACGGCGAGGAAGCGCAGCTCGAGCTCCGCGACGGTCGCTTCTGGATCATCTCTTCGGGCGCGCTGCCCGGCGGCTCGCGCACGCCGGAGCAAGCGCTCGATCAGCTTCGTCGCGTGCTCGCACGCCGGAGCTACGCGGGTCTCATGCGCGTGCTCACGCCCGCCACGCGCGCCGCGATCGAGCAGGACCTGCGCTCTCTCGTGTCGGGCCTCGAGCGTCCCGAGACGCTGCACGTTCAGGTCAACGGCGACGGCGCCGTCGTGACCGTGCCGGGCGGCCATACCGTGAAGCTCAAGCGCGACGGCGGCGTCTGGCGCGTCGACGACTTCGACTGATCGACGGCCACGAGAACGCGAAACCCGAGAACGCGATGACGTGATGACGCGATGACTGAAGAGATCGTCTCACGCCGGCGCGTCGTCGTGGTCGTCGTCGCGGGTCTGCTCGCGGTGACCGCTGCCATCGTCGGGAGCGCGGTGGCCTCGCGCTTCGTGCACGGCGCCGCGGCCGGGCTCGCGCGCACGGCAACGGCGTTCGTGATCGAGGTGGTCCTCCTCGGAGCCATCGTCCGCTATGCGCGCATCGACGCCGAGAGCATCGGCCTCGCGCTCGAGCGCCGCGACGCAAAGCGCTTCGCCGCCGGCGGCGTGCTCGGTGTGCTCGCGATCTTCGCGACCCTCGGCGTGGCTGCGCTCGCAGGCGGCTTCCACATCGCGCTCGCGCCGCGCGCGCACTGGCCGCTCGTGTCGAGCTTCGTCGTGCAACTGCTCAGCACCGCGCTCGGCGCGACCTTCGAGGAGGTGGCGTTCCGCGCGGGGCTCGTCGGCGTCCTCGCGCTCGCGTTCCGTCGTGAGGTCGCGATCGCCATCCCGGCTGTGCTCTTCGGCCTCGCGCACGCCGGTAATCACGGTGCCTCGGCCTATTCCGTGGCCAACACGGTGATCGCTGCGCTCGTCCTCGAAGCGCTCTACCTCTTCCCCACCCGTGACGGCGATGCGCCCTCACTCGCGGCGAGCACCGGCTTCCACATCGCGTGGAACTTCGCGCTGGCGGCGGTGCTCGGTCTCGTGGTGAGCGGCGGCGCGACCTCGGCGCGCTTCGTCGACGTCACGATGCCCGCAGGAACGTGGTCGGGTGGCGCCTACGGCATCGAGGCCAGCCCGGCCACCACGGTCACCTACGGCCTCGGTGCCGCGGTGCTGCTCGGGATGGTCTTCGCGTCGTCGGCCCGGCGCGCACGCGCCAGCCGTAATTTGCGAGGTCCCGACGCTTTGGCGGAGTAGAGTCTAGGGGCTGTCATGAAGCGGTCCTGGTCGGTGCTCGTCGTGTCCTCGCTGGTGGCGTCGGCCATCGCCGTGCTCATCGTCGCGCTGCCGCGGCCGGCGCAAGCGTTCGGCGACGTCGGCGCCTTCGATCCGCGCGTGCTCCTCGTGGGCGGCGTGAACGGCGCTGCGCGATCGAGCGCGCCCGCGCGCTGGTCGTGGGAGCTCGTGCAACGAACGAGCGCGCCGGGTCGCCTCAAGCCAACGCAGGTCCGCGCCGACGATCCGTCGGTGGTCGATGCGCCGTTCCTCTTCCTCAGTGGTGAGAACGGACTCGCGCCGTTCACGCCGCAGGAGATCTCCGGCCTGCGGAAGTTCTTCGCGCTCGGCGGCATCTTGCTCGTCGACGATGCCGGCGTCTCCGACGAGGGCACGCCCAGCGCGTTCGGACGGAGCGCACGCGAGCAGATCGCACGCGTCCTTCCCGACACGAGCCCGATCGCTCTCGGCCCCGACCATGTCGTGTTCAAGACGTTCTACTTGCTCCGCCGAGCGGAAGGTCGCGTCGCCGGACCGAAGACGCTCGAAGCCATCGTGCGCGGCGGACAGGTGCAGGTCCTCTTCTCGTCGCACGACATCGGCGGCGCGCTCGCTCGCGGCGCGACCGGCGCGTGGGAGAACCCGGTGGTGCCCGGCGGCGACATCCAGCGCGAGCGCGCCATCCGCCTCGCCGTGAACATCGCCATGTACACGCTCTGCTCGAACTACAAGGACGACCAGGTTCACGCGCCGTTCCTCATGCGCCGGCGCGCGCTCCCGGGTGGGCCGTAGAGGCGGCCGCGAGCGACCATGCACGAGCGCCTCGCGGTCAACGGCGATCTCCCGCTCTGGGCAGTCGTGCTCGCGTGCGCGCTCGCGGTCGTGAGCCTCGGCGTCCTGTTCGCGTTCGAGCTGCGGCGGCGTGAGCGCGGCGGACCGACCATCGTCCTCACCGGTTTCCTCGCCGTGGCCGCGCTGCTCGCTGCCGTCGCGCGCCCCGTGCGCATCGCAGCGCGTGAGAGCGTCATCGGCGCGAAGGTCATCGTGCTCGCGGACATGTCGCGCTCGATGGCGCTGCCGCAGAACGGCAAGAGCCCGCGCGCCGACGTGCGCGACGCCGCGGTCTCCGAGATCGCGAAGAAGGCGAAAGAGGCGCGCCTCCACGTGATGGGCTTCGGCGACGGTCCCGCGGTGCCGATCGCGACGGGAGGGGGGGCGACGGGAGCGGGCGGCACGAAGCCCGGCGAGCCGTCATCGAACACCGCGCGCGACTCGAACGCGCCACGCAGCGATCTCACGACGGCGCTCCGTGCGCTCGCCGCCTCGGCCGAGGAACGACCGCAAGCCATCGTCGTCGTGTCCGACGGACGACTCGACGATCCCGGTGAGGACGCCGCGAAGGAGCAGCTGCAGGCGCTCGGTCGCGATCTCAAGGTGCCGATCCACACCGTCGCCACGACCGTGAATTCGCCCGCCGATGCCAGCGTGCGACGCGTCTCGGCCGCGGGCGCCGCCGTCGCGCACGTCCCGCTGCCGCTCAAGGTCGAGGTGGGCTGCGCCGGCGGTCTCTCGTGCGACGAGCTCACCGTCACCGCGCGCGAGCTCCGCGAAGACGGCGCACCGGCGCTCCTCGCGACGGGCCTCGCGCACCTCAAGGACGGCAAGGGCACGGTCGATCTCGCGGTCACGCTCGATCGCGCGGGCGCGCGCATCCTCGAGATCTCGATCACACCTCCGTCGGGCGACACCATTCCCGAGAACGATCGCCGCCTTCTCACCTTCAACGTGGCGCGCGAGCGCGTGCGCGTGCTCCACGTTGCCGGGCGACCCACCAGCGACGTGCGCGCCCTGAGGCAATGGCTGAAGAGCGACGCCTCGGTCGACGTCGTTGCGTTCTTCATCTTGCGCACGCAGTCCGATACGCCGAATGCGCGTCAGGAAGACCTGTCGCTCATCCCCTTCCCCGTCGACGAGCTCTTCACGGAGCACCTGCCCTCCTTCGACGCCGTCGTCCTCCAGGACTTCGACGCGCAGCCGTACGGTCTCGAGCGTCACCTCCCGCAGCTCGCTCGTTACGTGAAGGCCGGCGGCGGTCTCATCATGGTCGGCGGACAGAACTCGTTCGTCGCCGGCGGCTACGCGAACACGCCGCTCGCCGAAGTGCTCCCCGTGACGCTCGACGGCTCGCCGGGAGCGACCGCTGCCGACGTTGCGAACGTCGTGCCGGCATGGACCGACGACGGTCGCGCCGCTCCGCTGCTGTCGCCCCTCCACGATGTCGTGAGCGAAGAGCTCCCGCAGATGCCGGGCAGCAACGTCCTCGGCGACGTGCGCCCCGGCGGCCTCGTGCTCTGGGCGCATCCCACGCGCACCACGAAGTCGGGAGCGCCCATGCCGATCCTCGCCATCGGCGATCAAGGCGACGGTCGATCGATCGCGCTCGGCGTCGACGGCGCATGGCAGCTCGAGTTCTCGCAGCTCGGCGCACGAACGTCGGGGCGCGGCTACGGCGCGCTCTGGGACGGTCTGCTCGGATGGCTCATGCGCGACCCTCGCTTCGAGCCGGGACAGCTCGAGCTCGTCGCACCGTGCGTGGCCGATGCCCCGACGAAGCTGCGCGTGCGTCTGCCTTCGGTGACCGCGCAGAAGGACATGACCGTCGAGGTGCGACGCCTCGACAAGCAAGACGTTCCCCCGATCCGCGTCGACGTACCGAAGCGCAGCGCGGGCTCCTCGAGCGCCGTCGAGATCTCGCTGCCGCCGCTCGCGGCCGGTGGTTACACCGCGCGCCTCAAGCTCGGCGCTGGACCGACGACGCGACGCGACTTCGCATGCGAGTCGGGCGGCGACGAATGGGCCGACTCGCGTCCCGATCGCGAGCGCATGCGCGCGCTCGCCTCCGCGACGGGCGGTAGCTTTCACGACGCGACCGACGATCTCACGCTGCCGTTGCCGAAGCCGGCGGTGGTCAGTGCGGAGCGTCACGTGGTTCCGCTTGCGCCGTCATGGGCCTGGTCGCTCGCCGCGGCCATCTTCCTCGGCGTGCACTGGTTCGCGCGGCGTCGGTCGGGTCTCTCGTAGCCAGCCCGAAGCGAGAACGGTCGCGGTTTTTACGGGAGATCTCGTGCTACCGTCTCCGCGTGCGCAACGCCTCCGCCCTCACCGCGCTTCGTGGTCTCGCACTCGCGCTAGCGATGGTCACGGTCGCCGGTTCGTCGAGTGCGCTCGACTGGCCCGATGTTCCGGAGCGCATCGAGCGTGGCCTTCTCTCGCCCGACCCCGCGAGCCGGCGTAGCGCAGCGCGCGAGCTCGCGTCGCTCGGCGCCGCGCGTGCGACGCCGCTCGTGCTCAAGGCGATGAGCGATCCCGACCTCGACGTCAGGCTCGCGGGCGCGCAATCGGCGATCCGTCTTCGCGTCGCGCCCGCCACGGACGTCGCGCTGCAATGGCTCGGCGAACGCGAGGCCAAGCTGCGTGTCGCGGCCTGCGAGGTCGCGAACGCGATGCCGGCGCCGCGTGCCGTGCCCGCGCTCGCCCGTGCGCTCGGCGATTCGGATCCGCAGGTGCGTGCCGCTTGCGCCGATGCGCTCGGCACGCAGGCGTCGCCCGATGCCGTCGCGCCGCTCTCGGGCAAGCTCGACGATCCCACGCCCGCCGTGCGCTCGCAGGTGGCACGCGCGCTCGCGAAGCTCGGCGATCCACGCGCGGTGGTGCCGCTCGTCGGCAAGGTGCAAGACTCGGTGCCCGACGTGCGCCAAGCGGTGGTGCGCGCGCTCGGCGATCTCGGCGACACGCGCGCGACGCAAGCGCTGCTCCTCGCGCTACGCGACAACGTCGCCGAGGTGAAGGTGGAAGCGCTCGCCGCGCTCGGTCGTCTTCGCGCTCCCGAGGCAGCCTCCGCGATCGCGCCGCTCGCGCTCGAGCGCAATCCCGCGGTGCGTCAGGCTGCGCTCGTCGCGCTCGGACGCATTGCGACGCCCGATGCCGTGCGCGCGTTGATGAAGGCCCTCGGCACGCAAGAAGACGGCGCGGGCTCGCTCGAGCGCACGTCGGTTCGCGATGCGCTCGTGTCGGCGGGTGCGCCGGCAGTGACCGAGCTCACCGCGCTCCTCGAGCGACCCGTGCCGGCTCCGGTCGCGACCAGCGCAGCGTGGGTCCTCGGTGAGCTGCGTGCGACGAAGAGCGCGCCCACCATCGTGGCGGCGCTGCGCAAGGGAACGCTTCCGCCCGCCGCTGCGCTTCGTGCGCTCGCGGGCGCAGGCACCGCCGAGCAAGTGCCGGTGGTCCTCGAGTTCGTCGCCGACCCAAGCCCGGTCGTGC
>JAXDMI010000638.1:0-4072 GCA_034666145.1 Myxococcales bacterium
CTTGGAGATGTCGGACAGCAGCGTCCGCGCTGACGCCGCAGAACAGGCGAAGAAGGAGGCACTCGCCTACGCGACGACGATTACGGGAAGACCACCGCGCGCGCGCCGAGCGACACCCAGAGGTGCGCGGCGGGAGCGGTGATCTCGTTGTCGTTCGCGCGCACCGACGAGAGCGACCCCTCTTCGTGCATGTGCGTGTAGCGGCCGACCGCGACGTCGACGTACGGGCCGATGCCGAAGTAGTGGCTGATGCGAACATCCAGGCCCGCCATGAGGTGCGCGAGCTCGAGGCCCGACACCGACGTCGTTCCGAAGGAGCGGTTGGCCTCCGCAGAGACCGTCGATTGCTCGAGGCCGATGCCGTAGCCGAGCCAGGGATCGAGCCGATGTGCCGGCAAGAAGTAGACGATGCCCTCCACGCCGAGGCGCAACGTGTGCGCCGAGCACGAGACTCCGACCGAGCTGCACTGCTCTGCGAACGAGCCTGCGACGCCGCCGAGCCCGAAGCCGCCGTAGACGCCGACGAACAGCTCGTCGATCGGCTTCGCGCCCAGCTCGACGATGAGCGGGATTTGCGGCGCGAAGACGTCGCTCATCGACTGGCCGCTGCCGCCGACCTTCGCCGCGGGAATGGCGACGCCGGTGCGGAACGCGATCTGGAAGCCGGTCTGCGCGGGCGGGGGCTCACCCGGCGCGAGCGGCGGCTGCTCGGGGAGGCTCGGCGGAGGCGCCGACGATTCGTGACGGGCGCCGCTGACGCGCTCGACCTCGGCGCTCTGCGCGAACGCGATGCCGGAGCAAGCGACCGACGCTGCGACGAAGCACGCCGCGGCGAGGACCATGACGGAGGATGTCTTCACGCGCCTCCGGTCGCACACGGATCGACAGCGCGCAAACGGAATCGTCGACGCTCGCCGTCTTCGTCGCTGCGTCCGCGACGCCGGGCGGCGAGCTGCGGTGAGATCACCGCAGATCGAACGAAACCGCGGCGTCCGCGGTCACGCATTCTCACTCCAGACCAGTCTCAGTCCGAGCAATGCTGCTTTCGCACTTTCGAGTTCCTTCGTGACTACACGTGCACGTTGGTCTTCGAAGAGCCTGCTGAGGATCCCGACGTCCAAAGGCGCTGGCACGAGCCGCGGCGCGATGACCAAGCGCTATTGGCTGTCGCGGCTTGACGAATAGGCCCAGCGACTGACAGTGGCCGACCTCACGTCTCCGCGAACACCATCTCCACCACGTCCGCGCCAAGCCGCACGCGCTCCCCGCGTCCTGAACCGGGCGTCTGGCGATCTCATCCATCGCGTGCTTCGCGACGGCGAGCTGCTCGTCGAGAACGACCGCTCCGCGCGCATTCGCTTCGAAGTGCGCGCGCGAAACGAATACTTCGATCTCGCGCCAGTCCGTCACGCGTACCGCCAAGGCCGCCGGAGCGGCGCGGCATGACCGACGAAGGGCTCGTCGCTCAGAAGCTCGCGTTCATCGAGACGTGCGTCGAGCAGCTTCGCACGATGGCGCGGCCGGAGCGCATCGCGACCGACGTTCGCGAGGAGCGGTTCGTGGCGCACACGCTCCAGCTCGCGATCCAGGCCGCGCTCGACGTCGCTTCGCACTGAGCAGACGGCTACAGCCATCCGCCGACGAGCAGCCCCGCGCCGACCCGGGTACCGAGGTTGTTCCCGCGACGGTCGTCGACGCTGCGCAGCACGTCGTGCGTCACCGACGGACCAAAGCCCACGAACAGATGGAAGACGCCGCGACGGCGAAGACGCCGCAATCGGTGGGGACATGGGCGTTCACGAGCGCCTACGGGCACAGCTTCTTCGTCGATCCGGAGCGGCAACTCACGGTGGTCGCGCTCACCAACACGGCTGGCGATCCGCAATGCGGTCTACGGTTGACCGCGTCTCCAAGAAAATCGTTCGAGGGCCGGTTCCAATGCCCCCGCCCCGTCGTCTTGGTCTTTGAAGATCACCCCAAACAAGGAAAGCAGCTCATGTCCGAAGCGAAGTTCCCACTGTCGCGGCGGAGCGTCGTCGTCGCCGTCGTCGCCGCGGCCGGCGCTACTCTGATCGCGACCCTTGCCCACAGCCAGACGAGGAGCAAAGTCATGCAGGCAACCATCCGAGTCGACGGCAGCGTCATCACGCTCGTCAATGTGTTCACGGTCGAGCCGGGAAAGCTGCCGAGCTTGCTCGACGTTCTCCGCGACGGCACGGATACGTTCTTCAGCAAGATGCCCGGTTTCGTCTCATCGAGTGTGCTGACGGGGAAGGATGGCCGCCAGGCGATCAACTATTCGCAATGGAGAAGCGCGGACGACATCGCCGCATTTCGCAAGGACCCGCGCTTTGCACCCTATATCCAGCGGCTGCTGGTGCTGGCGAAGGCCGAGGGCATCGAATGCACGGTCGCCTACGTCAACGCCGCCTGACCGGAGCGCGCGGATCTACGAGCTGGCCAAGCCCGACATCACCTGAGGAGCTCCGCGTTGACGGACAGCACCGAAAACACTGGCAAGGACGAGCTCGAGAAGCGGCTCGCCGAGCTGCGGCCCAAGCTGCATCGCTACTGCGCCCGCATGACCGGCTCCGTCATCGACGGCGAGGACGTCGTCCAGGAGGCGCTCCTGAAAGCCATCGAGGCGCTGCCGCGCACGGGTCCGCTGGATAACCCCGAGGGCTGGGTGTTTCGCATCGCGCACAACGCAGCGCAGGACTTCCTGCGCCGCCGTGCTCGCGGGCGGGCGCGGCAGTCCGAAGAGGAAGTCGAGACGATGGCAGCTCAACGGAATGACGTCCTCGATCGCCAGGCCGCCGCGGCCAGCGTGCGGACATTCATGCGCCTGCCGGCGTCGCAGCGCAGCTCGGTCATCCTGCGCGACGTGCTCGGCTATTCGATCGAGGAGATCCGCGAGATCCTCGGCGGCACCATCCCAGCGATCAAGGGAACGCTGCAGCGCGGGCGCGTCCATCTGCGCGCCCTCGCCGAGGCGCCCGACGAATCGCCGATGCCGGCCCTGACCGAAGCGGACCGCGTGCGTCTGGAGAGCTACATCGACCGCTTCAACTTGCGGGACTTCGACGCCATCCGCGACATGCTCGCCGACGACGTGCGCTTGGAGCTGGTCAACCGCGTGCGCCTTAGCGGGCGGCAGGCCGTCGGCGCGTACTATCACCGGTATGCGGAAGGATGCGTCAGCTGGCGCTGCGTCCCCGGATCGGTGGACGGCCGGCCCGCAATCCTGATGGTGGATCCCAACGATACCGACGGGCGGCCAGCCTTCTTCATATTGCTGGATTGGGCCGACGAAAAGGTCACGGGCGTTCGCGACTTCATGTTCGCGCGGTATGCGATGGAGGGCGCGGAGGTCCTCTTCGCAGAGGGGTGAGGCGATCTATCGACCAACCGCCTGCGCAGTCTTCGAGACCACGAGAATTCACACGAAGCGGAAAGAACGACATGGCCAAAATGCTCGTCATTTACAAGCATCCCACGAATCCCAAAGCCTTCGACGAGCACTACTTCGGAGTGCACTTGCCGCTGGCAATGAAGCTCCCGGGGCTCCGGAAGTACGAGGTCAGCAGGGGGCCGATCGTAAGTCCGCGGGGAGCCTCCGACGCCTACCTCATCGGCACTCTGCATTTCGACGACATGCAAGCCATCGAGCGCGCGTTCGCGAGCCCGGAAGGGGAGGCGTGCGCTCTGGACGTCCCGAAGTACGCGCGATCCGAGGACGTACAAATGTTCTTGTTCGACGATCACGCCCCGTAGATCGCGGCTCGCCCCAGTCACGGTAGTCGACGCGCAGCGACGCGCCGGGTTCTTCGTCAATGTCAGCGGCGTCGAGCTCGCGCTCCACGGGGGCCGCCGCGGCTGGAAAGTCGCCGTTCGTCGCCACCGCCGGCGCCTGTTCCTCGCACGTTGGCCGTGGCGTAGACGACGAGCGGACGCGATTCGGCGACGCTGACCCAGGCGAGTGTCTTCTTCTCGCGCGAGGTGAGCTTCGTCTTGTCACCCCAGTTGACCTCGCGGTCGTACCGATACGGGACTCACCGATGAGAGCGAGTCA
>JAXDMI010000639.1:0-3747 GCA_034666145.1 Myxococcales bacterium
CGCCCGCTCCCGCCCCATCGCCCGTTCCCGCCCCCGCGTCCGCGTCCGCGTCCGCGTCCGCGCTCGCATCCGCTCCCGCGCCCGCTCTCGCGCCCGCTCTCGCTCTCGCGCCCGCGCCCGCTCTCGCTCCCGCTCCTCCAACCGCCGATGCTCCCGCGCGCCTCGCCGACTGGAACGTCGGCGTGCTCTATCCGCTCGCGCTCAACGCCGGCAAGCCCTGGCAAGCGGTGAGCTTCGACCTCAACTTGCTGCACGGCCGCATCGGTGAGCTCGAGGGCTTCCAGGTCGGCGGCGTGAACCTCGTCACGCACACCGCGGGACGAGGCACCGGCAACGTCACCGGCGTGCAGCTCGCGTACGCAATGAACATCGCCGCCGCGAAGGTGGAGGGCGTGCAGCTCGCGATGCTCGCGAACGTGTCCGGCGCGGTCGAGGGTTGGCAGTACGCGTTCGGCCTCAACCGCGCGAGCGGTGACTTCGACGGCCTGCAGACGGCGTGGGGCATGAACTCGGTCGCTGGACGCACCAGCGGTCTCCAGATCGCATCCATCAACGCGAGCGGCGACGTGCACGGCTTGCAGCTCGGATTCATCAACGTCGCGAAGAAGGTGGACGGCGCGATGATCGGCCTCATCAACGTCGCCGACGATGTCGACGGCGTGCCCTTCGGCATCGCGAGCATCACCAAGACGGGCGGCGTCCATCCCGCCGTGTGGTCGAGCAACACGACGTTCGTGAATGCCGGCGTCCGGCTCGCCACCCGGCACACGTACACGCTGCCGATGTTCAACTACACGAACGTGTACGGCCGCGATTTCTACGGCGCGGGCTTCGCCATCGGCGGCCGCATCCAGATCGACGACGCGCGGTACGTCGACACCGATCTCGGCTGCTCAGCGCTCTACGCTCCGGAGCGATCCGCGCGCGGGCAGGACACCTATCACGAGCTCCTCGTGCAGCCGAAGCTGCGCGGCATGTTCGGCTGGCGCTTCGCCGAGCACTTCGGTGCCTTCGCCGGCGTTGGCCTCGTCACGCAGGTGCGTCTCGAGCGTGACGGCAAGGATGCGACCATCCGCGTCGGTCCCGATTTCTTCGCGGGGATCGAGCTATGAAGGCGTCCTTGCGCGGCCGAGGCGTCGCATGATGCTCTTCCCGGCGTTCCTCTTGCCGCTTCCGACCTCAACGCCTGTCCCGGTGGTCGACGAGCTCGCGCGTCGTCTCGCGCGCGGCGATCACGAAGCCGTCATCGAGATGTATCGCGCCCATCACGCGCAGGTGCGCTCGTTCGCGCTGCGTCTCGTGGGTGACCCCATGATCGCCGAGGACCTCGTGCACGAGGTGTTCGTCGCGCTGCCTGCGTCGATGGCGCGCTATCGCGGCGAGTGCACGTTGAAGAGCTGGCTCGTGGCGATCGCGGTGCGTCATGCACAGCATCACGTCCGAGCGGCACAACGGAGACGCGCCGCCGAAGGACGCATGGCGCTCGAGCCTCGTGACTCGCCGCAGCTCCCCGACGCCGACCTCGAGCGCGCCGAGCTCGCGCGCATGCTGAGCGAGGCGATGGATGCTCTGCCGCTCGATCAGCGCGTGGCGTTCATCCTGTGCGAGGTGGAGGAGCGCACGAGCGCGGAGGTCGCGCGCATGCTCGGCGAGAACGACGCCACCATCCGCGGCCGCGTTTTCCATGCCAAAAAGAAGCTAAAAGTGGCCCTTTCGCAGGTCGAAGGCCGGGAGGCCGCGCGATGAGCGACGACCTCCTCACCCGCGCGACGAAGGCGCTACGCGACTCCACCGACGCGGCCGACGACGGCGCGCTCACGCTCGCACGCATCGAACGCTCGCTGCGAGCGCCCGCCAACGCACCGCCGACGCGCTCGATCACGCGCCGTCGCCTGACCCGCTTCGTGGCCATGCCGATCGCCGCCGTCTTCCTGGTGCTGACGGCGTGGGCAAGCGCGTCGGGCCGCCTCCCCCACTGGCTCCGCCTCTCCTCCCCGCCCGACACCGAGCACGCAACCCCCGCGCCCGCGCCTCCCCCCGACCCCATCGCCCCATCCATCCCCGCGTCCGCGTCCGCATCCGCACTCGCGTCCGCATCCGCGTCCGCACTCGCGTCCGCCCCCGCACTCGCGTCCGCCCCCGCACTCGCTCGCGCCCCCGCGTCCGCACCCGCTCTCGCCCGCGCTCCCGCACTCGCTCCCGCTACCGCTCCCGCTCCCGAGGCGGACTCTCTCTACCGCACCGCCCACGAAACCCACTTCTCCCGCCACGACTACGCCTCCGCCATCACCGCGTGGGACGCCTACCTCGCGAGCGCGGGCCCGACCGGCCGCTTCACCCTCGAAGCCCGTTACAACCGCGCAGTCGCGCTGGTGAAGACGGGCCGCAAATCGGAAGCGCGCGCCGCGCTGCAGCCGTTCGCAGACGGCGAATACGGCGGCTATCGCCGTGACGAAGCGCGCGAGCTCTTGCTCACGCTCGACTGATCGTCCGCGTCTCGCGTTTCTCGCTTCTCGTTCCGCCTTCCTCACGTCCTCGCTTCGCACGCGCCGTGCGTTGCGTGGCGTTGCGTGGCGTTCGCTCGTCTTGCATCCGCGTCCTCTTCTTCCTCGTTCCTTCTCGCTCTTGGAGGTCCTCGATGAAATCGCATCGCTTCGCTCAGCTTCTTCTTCCGGTGCTCGCCGCTTCGATCGCAGGCTGCGAGTGGCAAATCCACGACGACGGCCCCGCGCGCGGAACGACCGCATCGCCGCAGAGCGGCGGCGCCAGCGACCCGAGCTCGGCCACCGACGGCACGTCGACGTCGACGTCGACCTCGGGCGGACCGGCGTGCAGCGTGACGATCGATCGCTGGAAGGAGCTGCTCGTGATCAACCGGAGCGTGCTCGCCGATCGCCGCGCGAGCAACGACGTCGACGGCGCGCCGTGGAGCTTCCGCACACGCGTCGAAGAGCTCGCCGGCACCGTCGCCGACGCCCCAGCGTTCGTCGATGCGTGGCTCTCGGAGTGGAGAACGCGCACGTCCGTGGGCGGAGACGGCGCGCCGGTGACGCCGCGTCCCGCCGTGGACGTGGTGATCCTCCAGCCATGGCGACAGAGCGGCGGCAGCGGCGGTGGGCCGACGACGTACGCGGAAGGCACGCCGCTTTCGCTCGCACGCGCGCCGTTCCGTCTCGTCGCGATCGCGAATCGCCTGGATTTACGCGAGCGCGACCTCGGTTGTCAGGGCGCCGCCGGCGAGCTCCGTTTCGTCTACACCGCCGTCGATGCCACGACGCGCTTGGCGATTCCGTTCTCCGTCATCGTCGAGATTCCCTACCCCGCTTCGCGATCGCCACGCGAATGGGCGGCGCGGTGGCACGACGTCGCCAGCCATCCATTTGGTGCAGACTACAACGATGCGCTCGCCGCGCTGACGGCGGAGATCACGTCGAAGGCTGTGCCATCGACCGTCCGCGTACGCACCAACGAGGTCGCGCTCGGGATGACGCTCGGTCTGCCGTGGGAGCTCCGTGAGTTCGCGCTCGACACCGCGCATGGCGCCGCACGCCTCTTCCAGGTGCCGCTCGTCGCCACGCCCCGCATCGACCTCCAACGCAGTCCTTCGCTCGACGCTTGGACGCAGGACAACGCATCGAAGGTGCTCGCCGGTACGTACATGTTGCCCGGCGGTCTCCAGGCCGGTGCCGCGCCGATGAGCACGTCGTTCTTCCGCTGGTCGTCGACCACGTTGACCGAGGAGCTCCG
>JAXDMI010000640.1:0-3913 GCA_034666145.1 Myxococcales bacterium
CGTTCGCCAGCTCGGCGCGCTTGTCGTTGAAGAGCCCCGGCGCGGCGTAGCAGAGCGTCGCGGCTTGGTCCTGGATCGCCTTCACGACCTTCGGGTGACCATGACCGAGGTTCACCGCGATGAGGCCGCTGCCGAGATCGAGGAACTTGTTCCCGTCGGCGTCGAAGAGATGGCGCCCTTCACCGCGCACGATGACGGGAGCGGCGAGCCCTCCCTGCGGAAGCCACGGCGTGAGGACGTACTTTGCGTGCTTGGCCTGGATCTCTGCGGTGACGCTCATGGGGCGTCATCCTAGATCAAGACGCGCGCGAGGGCGCTACGGCGTCGTGACGAGGATGTCGTCGAAGAGGATCGTCATCGCATCGCCGCCGCCGGAGGCCTGCGTGATCCCGGCGTAGAGGTACGGCCGGCTGGCGTAGTCGCCCGCGCTGATCGCGCCGTCGAAGGCCAACGTGCCGTCGAACGTCAGCTTCAAGTGAGCGCCGGAGGTAGGGAACGTGACCTGCCCAACGACCTGCATCCAGCTCCCGAGCGTCGGCTGCACGAGGAGCTGTTGGTAGTGATCGAGCTTCGGGATCGTCGTGCCGACCGGGTCGGCGTATTCGTAGAGGTCGACGTGCCCGTTGTCTCCTGCGCGCAGCACCAGGATGTAGAATTCGCCGTGGAAGCCGAAGGCGATGAAATCGACCTGGCCCGAGCCCTTCAGCGTGGCGATCTTCGTGTCGACCGAGAACGTGAAGGGCTGTCTCGTGGTGAGCGAGAGGCCGTTCTCGAGCGACGCAGCCGGCTCGTTCGGGCTGACGTAGCTCGGAAAGCTCGCCGCCAAGCCCATACCGAAGCGTCCCTGGTCCGCGCTCAGCGACCCGCCCGCCGGCGTGGCCACGTTCTTCCAGCCGGCGGTGACGGGCACCGATTCGAAGTCCGCGCAGAACACTGCGTTCTCATGATCGCTGCACCGGAACGGCGTCGGGGCCGCGTCGATGCCGGCCTCGGCGGTGCTTCCGTCGCCCGGCGCGCCACCCTCGGCGACCATCGGCCCGCCATCGATCGGCGCCGGGGCCGCGTCGGCGACCGCTCCGGTCGCGAAGCCGTCCAGCGAGGTCGTGAGCGAGCATGCGGCCACGATGCCGGCCAGCGACGCCGACAGTGCGATCGATACGAGGTGGATGCGCGCGCGCAATGTCGATCCCGGTTCCACCGGCAAGTCTAACAGACCGCATCTTCCGAGCACCGCCCGCTCGCGATACCCTCCGCGGCATGGCCAAGTACCTCCTCGCGATCGATCAGGGCACCACCGGCTCGACGGCCATCGTCGTGACCCTCGAAGGGGAGACGCTCGGCAAGAAGAGCGTCGAGTTCGCCCAGCATTTCCCGCAGCCCGGATGGGTGGAGCACGATCCCGAGCAGATCTGGACGAGCGTCGGCGCAGCGGTCGGCGGGGCCATTGCCGAGGCCGGGATCGACGCTGCCGACATCGCCGCCATCGGCATCACCAACCAACGCGAGACGACGCTGCTCTGGGAGCGCTCGTCGGGCAGGCCCATCTCGAATGCCATCGTCTGGCAGGACCGGCGCACCGCACCGGAGTGCGATCGCCTCAAGGCGAGCGGCGCGGAGGCACTGGTCCGCGACCGCACCGGGCTCGTGATCGATGCCTATTTTTCCGGCACCAAGATCGCGTGGCTCCTCGATCACCACGCGGGAGCCCGCACGCGCGCCGAGAAGGGCGACCTCGCGTTCGGCACCGTCGACACGTTCCTCGTGCATCGGCTGACCAGCGGCGCCGTGCACGCCACCGACGTGACCAACGCATCGCGCACGCTGCTCATGGACCTGGCGAAGCTCAGCTGGGACGACGAGATGCTCGCGATGTTCAAGGTGCCGCGTGCGGTGCTGCCGAAGATCGTCCCCAGCGCAGGCCTCATCGGGACCACCAAGGGGGCCGGGTTCCTCCCCGACGGCATCCCGATCACCGGTATCGCCGGCGATCAGCAGGCGGCGCTCTTCGGGCAGGCGTGCTTCGCCGAGGGCGACGTGAAGTGCACGTATGGAACGGGCGCCTTCGCGCTGATGAACATCGGAGCCACGCCGACGAAGAGCAAACACGGCCTCGTCACCACGGTCGCGTGGCAAATCGGCGGCAAGACCACGTACGCGCTCGAAGGTAGCGCGTTCATCGCCGGCGCCGCCGTGCAGTGGCTGCGTGACGGGCTCGGGCTCATCCGCACGGCCGCAGACATCGAGGCGCTCGCACGCAAGGTCGACTCGTCGGAGGGCGTGGCCTTCGTGCCCGCGCTCGCCGGCCTGGGCGCGCCGTACTGGGATCAGGGAGCGCGCGGCACCATCACCGGCATCACCCGCGGCACGACGGCGGCCCATCTCGCGCGCGCGACCCTCGAGGGGATTGCGTTCGAGGTCTGGGATCTGGTGCACGCCATGACGGCCGACGCAGGCCGGCCCCTCAACGTGATGAAGATCGACGGCGGCGCTTCGAAGAACGATCTCCTCGCGCAGTTCCAGGCCGACGTCGCTGCGGTCGAGGTCATGCGTCCGATGGAGATCGAGTCGACGGGCCGCGGCGCGGCGATGCTCGCCGGCGTCGGGGCCGGCCTCTCCGATCTCGGCACTGCGGCGCGCATGGTGAAGCCGGACCGCAGCTTCAAGCCCGCTATTTCCGCGGCCGATCGCGCTGCGCATCTCGGTCGCTGGGAAGCTGCCATAGCGCGGACGCGAACCAGCGGCGGACGCACGAGCTGACTCCCACGATCACCGACAGGCCCCAGCCCAAGGCTGCGCTTCCGTGGAGCGCGCGGCCGTGCGAACCTGTGTGTTCTCGGTAACGCTTTCCTTGCTTCGCTGTTGTCGCTCTCGGCATCTACTGTCCAGCCCACAGTAAATTGTCCGAACTGCCCCGCTTAGAGTTCTGAAGGGAGAAACAAAATGACTGAGGTCCGTCATCCGAGCGGTGGCGCGCCCATCCGCGATGTACCCGTGGATTGGGAAGCGCTCGAGGATGCCTTCGAAAACAATGCACCCGAGGTGCACAGCTACCTTCATCTGACGACCGGCGAAGTGCTGCGCGTCGTCGACGGCGTCGCCGACCCGCAGATGCATTCGCGGATCAGCTCCGACCCCAACTACCTCCGCATCGATCCCGTTTCTTCCCGCGAGCAATATCGCTGGATGGAGCGGTTCATACCGATGGTCGACGAGGGCGAGCTCAAGACGAAGCTCTCTCAGGCCATCGACGGCAAGGGCGCGTTCCGTCGCTTCAAGGACGTGCTCATGTCCTTCGCGGCCGATCGCGAGCGCTGGTTCACGTTCCGGAGCGAGCGGCTGCGCACGTTCATGGAAGCGTGGCTGAGCGCGCACGCCATCAAAGCGGTGCCCCGACCGACGTGGGGCGATGGTCCTCCGCCGTCGGCCGAGGAGCTGCCTCCCGACAGCCTCATGCCGCTCAGTCAGGCGAGCCTCGAGCGTCTCGGCGCCGACGGGAACGACGCGGCCGATTCGCGCGACGCACCGAAATCGCAGAGCGGTCGCCGCCAGCGCAACGCCGAGTCGCTCCGCACTGCGCTGAAGGAGCTCGGCGACGCGCTCGGACCGCGCGAGCTCGATCTGCTCGTCTCCTTCGCCGAGTTCCTCAAGGCGCGCCGCGCGGCGCGGGGCTTTGCGCACCACCACGAGCACATGCTCCAGGAGCGTGAGGCCGCGCAGTCGCAGCGCGGCGCACGCATCAGCGAGACCTCCGTGAAGCTGGACGCGCAAGGCGTCCCCATTCCGAACGACAAGGGCAGCAGCGGGTCGCTCTAACGCAGAGACCCGATGCTCTCCGCGCGTACGAACAGCTCTCTCTCTGCACTCGCATTGGGCCTCGCGCTCGTGCTGTTCGCAGGAACGGTGCAGGCGCAGG
>JAXDMI010000641.1:0-7335 GCA_034666145.1 Myxococcales bacterium
GTGGGGCGTCGAGGTTGCGCCGCAGTGGATCCAGAACATCAACACCGTCGTCATCGTGGTGGGCGGACCGCTGATGTCTGCGCTCTTCGTCAGGATGCGCGCGCGCGGATTCAAGATCGATGTCCCGAAGCAGTTCTCCATTTCGCTCATCCTGATGGGACTCGGGTTCCTCGCATTGCCGGCGGGCATCGCGTTCGCCGACAAGAATGGGATGGTCGCGTTCTCCTGGCTGTTCGTCAGCTATGTGCTCCAGAGCATCGGCGAGCTTCTCATCTCGCCCGTCGGCTACGCGATGATCGGCAAGCTCGCGCCGCGCCAATATCAAGGCGTGATGATGGGCTCGTGGATGCTCGTCACCGGCCTCGCCTCGCTCTTGGCAGGCGACTTCTCGGGCATGATTCCGGAGCCGAGCGAAGGGACCGCCGTGACGACGAACCCGGTCTATTCGAAGCTGTTCGCGGAGCTGGGCTGCGGCAGCCTCGTGATCGGCGTGCTGCTCGTGCTGCTGATCCCGTTCTTGCGCAAGCTGATAACGGACGAGGAGAAGGCCCCGCCGCAGGAGCCGGCCGTGACGAATGTGGACGCGGCGGCGGCGTGAGAGTCAGGAGGCGGACGCGCGAGATCAGCCGGTCTCTTCGCGGATGGCTGCGCCGAGGTTCTGGAGGAGCGGAGCGTTCTCGCACGCGAGGTAGCGGCACGGCCCGGCGCTCGTGCTCGTGTGCTGGTGCCACGCCCACACCGGAATGTAGACGGCGTCACCTTCGCGCCACTCGACCCGGCGGTCCTCGATCGTGCTGAAGCCCTCGCCTTCGATGACGTACAGGATCGTCTCGTACGTGTGGCGGTGCTTGCTCGTCGCCTGACCGGGCTCGAGGCCTCCGATCGTGACGCTGAGCGTGCGCGAAGGCAGATCGACGACCGACACGGCGTGACGTCGCTCGCGCATGAACGCCTCGTCCTTGCCGCTGCGCTCGACGGCGCGATGAACGAGCTTCTCCGGCAGCTCCGGTCGGAGCTGGGCCTGGGTCGCGCCGAAATCCTTCGATGAGTAGTTCACGCGACGCTGCGCTGGCGAAGCGCCCTCGGGACGAGCGCGTCGAAGAACTCGGTCCGTGCCGCGATCGCACGGGCGGCGCCGTACTCGAGGTCGACGCGACACTGCGGGTCGCGGGCGAGCTCACGCTCGATGATCCGCCGCATGGTCACCGCGTGCGCGTCGTCGGCCTCGATGTGGACCACGAAGAACGTGAGGTTCTTGCGAGGCTCGCGCACCGACTCGAAGCCCTCGAGGATCGTGGAGTACACGTGCGGGACGATCGCCTCGGCGCCGAGGCAGAGGGCGCCGAGACCGACCATCGCGCGCGGACTCCGGCAGCAGTCGAACATCGTATCGATGAGCGCCTGCGTTGCAGGCAGGACCGGCTCCGCTTCGAGCTCGATACCCATCGTCTGCATCATCTGCCGATACATCTCCGCGTGGGAGACGTTCCCCTCCTCGTCGAGGCCCATCTCCTCGCAGAGGTTATCCATGAGCGCGCGCCGATCGGACTCCTCTGCCAAGTTCGATGTGACCGCGAATAGATATCTCGTGAAATGCCGCGCGTAATAGTGATGCTGCCTCACGAAGCGGGCGAGCTCCGCGCGGGTGACCGTTCCGGCGCGGCACCTCTCGAGGAACGCCGAGCCGTCGAGGTCATCGATCCATCTCTCTCGAACCAGCGAGGCGAAGCTCGGGTCCAACGGAATACGATTCATTCTCCTTACCTCCATTCGTTCATTTGGACTCTGCGAGCTCGCGCACGCGACCGATCCACTCGTCGGCCACTTTCATTCCTTTCCACTGCGTGAATTGCGGGCTGAAATGCCAGGCGCCCGTCTCCATCGACATGAGTCCGCCGTCACGCCATGCGTTCCAGCACGCGAGCTCGACGGCGGATGCTTTGTAGGCGCCGGTCTGCCAGGGGACGGCGTGGAAGAACGTCGGCTGAAACTGCGTCGGCCCTCCGAAGAACGGGTTCTCTGCGATCTTCCCGTTCTTGAGCGCCGCGTCGCATGCGTCCTTGAGCTGATGCATCATCGCGTCCGTTGCGCCCCGAGCCGCGCCGTCCGCGGAGGCGAGCTGGACACGCGCATAGGTCGGGGAGTGGCAACTCGAGCAGCGGTCGATCATCACGGTGCGCTCGCGCGCCCATTCCGCGCTGTTCTTGTCGTAGTTCCAGGCGAGGCCCTTCGTGAGATCGTGGCTGATGGCGGGCCCGCCGGACTTCGCCGGCGCGTCCATGTCCTGGCCCATATGGCAGGTCGCGCAGGTCGGCCCTCCACCTCGGTTGTCCTTCGTGAAGATGCCGCGGCTGTCGACGACGAACTTGTGCTTCGAGGTCTCGTACGCCTCGATCTGCGGGTGGTCGGGGCCGGAGTGGCATTTCGAGCACGCGCTCGCCTGACGGGCCGAGCTGCGCGAGAACTCGTGCCTGACGTGGCATTCGACGCAGCGAGAGAGGAGTAGAGACTCGTCGGCGACCCCCGGGAAGGAGTTGTTGCGGAATGCGGGGATCGCCTGCGCCTGGGCGTCGATGAGCGAGCGCAAGAACGGCTCGTCCGGGCGCATTGTCGCCTGCGAGTCTCCGGCGACGTTGAACGCCTCGGTCTGGCCGTGGCAACGGACGCATGCCTCGCGGAAGAGATCGGTGCCGTAGCTCTCCCAGAGCGCCAGCCCGAAGCTCGACATCATCGTGTCGTTCCAGGACGAGATGCCGTGGTCGTAGCGGAGCATCCCGTGGAATGCCGTCGTCGCCTTGTGCGGTGCACGCACGCGCCGATCCGTGCCGACATGCTGGGCATAGACCCGCGCGTGGCATCCCGCCGACTGGCAGCTCTGCATCGCGCGGAGGATCATCTTCGGCTGCCACTCCGAGTAGGTGTGTTGACCGCCTCCGCCGATGGGCGTCACGCCGTCCGCGCCGAGCGTGGCGGCGCGAAACCGGTAGCCGATGGATAGGTATTCGCCGTGTCCTTCTTTCCCGTGACAGGAGACGCACGTGACCGCCGGCGTCGCCTTCGCGTGCATCGAGTCGTGGTAGCGAGCCACCTCGGACGGAGTCGTTGCCGAGTGACAGCTGACGCAACGCCTGGAGGTGGCGTCGTCGTCGTTGTCGGTGAAGCGCATCGGGAGCGCGCGCGGCGCCGCCGTCTTCGTCTTGTCGACGACCGGATGTTCTGCCTGGATGGTGCCCGCACCGGAGCACGCAAACACACACGCGGCGAGGAGCGAGAGCGGCAGCAGGAGGCGAAGGAGGCGCATCGCGTTCACTCGCGACGGCATTTGCAAGCCGTGCGCCCCACGAGAATCACGCGTCCACCGACGCCACCGGCTTCGCCTGAGGTCGAGACGACGCACGCGAAGGGCGCGCTCGTTGCCTATCGAGGTTCACCCAAGCGCAACCGCAAGAAATCGTGATCGGCAGATAGGGCAGAACCATCCCGATCGATGGGAGCTGCCTGCATTCAGCGAGGGCGCTCCGCTGCACTGATTGCGGGGATCGGCCCGCGCTGCGACTCCACGAGGCGGGGCCCTCTCTTAGTGATGGGAGAAGTCCTCACCGCACGCGGCGCGGCACGGCGCTCGCTTGGGAGCGGCTTCGCGCGATGACTCTCTCGAACGCCGCGAGCAAAACAGAATTCGACTTCGGCCCGTACCGGGTGCTGTCACGCCTCGCGTCGGGCGGCATGGCCGATGTCTGGCTCGCGGAGACATCGGTCTCCGGTGCTCCGATGCGCGCCGTCTTGAAGACGATGCGCACCGAGATCGCCTCGTCTCGTGAGCTCTCCGCGATGTTCGTCGAGGAGGCGCTCGTCGCCGCGCAGCTCCGTCACGAGAACGTCGTGAAGGTCCTCGACGTCGGGGCGATCGACGGCAGGCACTACATCGCGATGGAGTACGTGCGGGGCTGCACGCTCCGCCAGATCGGGCAGCGGTATCAGGAGCAGCAGAAGCGCTTCGACGCGTGGTTCCTCCTCCGCGTCGTTCTCGGCGCGTGCGCCGCGCTCGAGTACGTGCACGGCTTCGTCGACGAGACCGGCTGGCCCCTCACCCTCGTCCACGGCGACGTGAGCCCGGAGAACATCATGGTGTCCTTCTCGGGCGTCGTGAAGCTCGTGGACTTCGGGATCGCGAGGGCCGCGAAATCGACGAGCGCCGATCAAGGCACGTTCGTCGTCGGCAAGCCCTGGTACATGGCGCCGGAGCGACTTCGGTCCGGCGACGTCGACGGACGCAGCGACCTCTATGCGCTCGGGATCATCCTCTACGAATACCTGACTGGATATCGGCCTTTCATGGGGGCGATCGAGGCGGTGGTCATGGCACGCGCGCTCGAGGGGCGACCTGCTCCCCCGGACGAGCTCGCGGACGGCATCTCGAAGCCCCTCGCCGCAGCGACGTTGCGTGCCATGGCGCGCGATCCCGAAGCGCGCTTTCCGTCGGCGAGCCATCTCGCGGCGGAGCTCGGCGTACGCCTCAACGAGATCGATCCGAACGCACTGCGACTGCCGCTCGACGCGCACATGACGCGTCTGTTCGGCGACAGCGAACCGGTCCCGAGCTCCATTCGTCTCGCTGCGGGAGGTCGCAAGCGGCACGACTCGGAGCTACCGACGGCGCCGAGCGATCCATCCGTGGTGGAGGCAGCTCTCGCGCTCCTCGGCGAGACACCCCCCGTCAAGGTGCCCGCGGAGCCCCGGAAGCAATCCGGGATGATGCCGGCCCTTCGGCCCCCGCCACCGCTGCCGTCGGCACAGGCGGAGCCACCGCCGCCGCCGATGGGCGTCGACATCTTCGCCAAGGCGCAGCGGCCCCAGGCGCCCGACGTCTTCGGAACGCGAGGCAGCGGCGCTCGAGCGCGCTCGACCTCGTCGGCCAAGCCGCGCGAAGAGGTGATTGCCCGAAGTCCGCTCTCCGAGAAGGCGCGGCAAGCGGCGCGTCTCTTCGAGGAAGGGCTCGCGGCGGCGTCTCTCGGACATCTGGAGCGCGCGCGGGACGCGTGGCGGGGCGCGCTCGAGCTGGATCCGACGCAGCGTCGGTACGAGGCGAACCTGCGTCGTTTGGAAGAGCGGCTGGGAAACCAACGAGAGACCGAGGAGGAGAGAGACACCGATGACTAAGACCGAGAGGCTCAACGACGTACTTCGAACGCTCAGGACGAGCTCGCCTGAGATCATCGGCGCGTCCGTCGTGACCCCTGATGGATTCATCGTCGCTTCGCACATCCCCAGCGAGGTCGACGAAGATCTGATCGGAGGTATGGCTGCCTCGCTCCTCGGCGTCGGCGAGCGCATTGCCAGCGATCTCATGCGCGCCGAGGTGGAGCAGACGTACGTGCGCTCTGCGAAGGGGTACATCATCGTCAACTCGATCGGCACCGATTCGGTGCTCGTGTTGCTCGTCTCGCGCGAGGCCAAGCTCGGAATGATCTTCCTCGAGCTGAAGCGGACCTTGAGCCTCCTCGCGTCGTACCTGGATTGAGCATGCGTTCCCTCCTGCTCGCCTCCGGATTTGCAACGCTGGGTCTCGCCGACGTCGCGTGGATCGATCTCCGCCTCGCGCCGGACGCCTTCGATCGACAGACCGTCGCGGCAGCGCCGCGAGTGGCCGTCGCCGTTCCGCTCCCCGCGCCGCTTCCCGTTCCGACCGCTCCGACGACGCCCGTGCTGTCGGCATCCAAGGCGCCGGCGCTCCCGACACCGCCGCCGCCGCCGAGGCTGATGCTCCACTACGACGTCGATGCCCGCGAACCGGTGGAGGCCTCGAAGCGCGACGAGGAGGCCGCGCTCGCGCTCCTTGCTGCGGATCCTACGCTCGTCGTGATCATCGACGGGCACACCGACAGAACAGGGTGGACGACGTACAACGACCGTCTCAGCCGCGCGCGCGCGGACCTGATCTCCGCGAGGCTGCTCGCCCGGGGCGTGCCGCGGAGCCGGATCTCGGTGAGCGGTCACGGCGCTCGCAAACCGATCGCCCAGGGTGACGACGCCGCCGCACTCGCGCGCAACCGGCGGGTCGAGCTGAGCTTCGAGAGGAGAACTCCATGAGCACGATGTCCTGGATATGGTTCGCGTCGGTCACGGGGGCGCTGCTCTTCGCAGCAGCGGGCTTCTTCGGCGCGCCCGCGACCGGGCGAGGCGGACGTCGAGAGGCGCTGCGCGCGATCGCCCAGGCGGAGGAGCGTGCCGAGGCCGCGCGCGTCGCCACGGCGGAGGCGCTGGAAGAGCTCGCGCGCGCCGCGGAGAACGACGCGCGAAGACGCGCGACGCTCGATGACCAGGCAATGACGGTCTCGCGGCTCCAGCACGAGATCCTGACCCTTCGACACGAGAGCGGCGCCGGTACACGCCTGCAGCAGGATCTCGCGAGATGCGACCGCGAGCTCGTGGCGGCGAAGGCGAGCCTCGCTCGCGTGACGAGGGAGTACGAGTCCCTCGCAGCCAAGCAGCGCCGCGCAGTGGACGAGCTCAGAGCGGAGACGGAGTCTCTCCGGCGCGAAGCGGCGCTCGTCCTCGAACGTGCCGCTGCACAGCAGAAGGCGCTCGAGGCCGTGCGCGACGAGAACGCCTCCTTGCGCATGGGCAGCAGCGAGCTCGCGGAGCTGAAGAAGCGGTGCGCGGCGATGAGCGACGAGAACGAGCGGCTTCGAGCGTCCGCGTTCGTGACCGACTCGGAGGGAAAAGCGCGCCGCCCGTCCCCCACGATCCCCGAGTACGAGGACAGCGGCCCGGAAGGGAGCATGGACAACGCGTCCCTCCAGCGGTTCGTCGACGACGTCGCCAGGATGCCTTCCGTGAGCGCCGCCGCGCTGACCGACGAGCTGGGGTTCCTCGTCGTCGGAACGGGAGATCACACCGAGGCGCTCGCGGCGTTCGGCGCCTATCTCACGGAAGCGGGCGCGCGCGCGTGCGGGGTCCTACCGATGCACGCGGTGCACAAGGTCTCGATCCAGGACGACTCCGGCATCACGCTGACCGCGCGCACGATCGCGTCTGCGCCCAACGAGCTCGTCCTCGTCACGCTCGGCGTGGACGACAGGAATCACGCACAACCCGAGCGTCACGGAATGGAGAGGTCTTCATGAGCATGCGAGGCGACGATCCGACACGAAGCAGGAAAGTGGACGTCGCGAACGCGCTGAACGTCGTCCGTCCTACGATGGGCAACGACGCAGGGGTAGCACTCTACCGACTGCTCCGTCTCGTTGCCCTCGAGGACATCATGGGGCGAGGCGCGGCAGGCACCGCGTACGTCGCAGGCAAGAGACTCGGGCTGTCGCTCGGCCTGAAGAA
>JAXDMI010000642.1:0-8701 GCA_034666145.1 Myxococcales bacterium
CGCCATCAATCCGATGCCGGAGACCGGGTTGATGCGCGTCATCAACCCGAACCCGCAGGACTACTCCAATCCCTTGAAGCTGGTTCCCGCGCTCCTCGGGCACGGGACTCCGCTCGCCGATCTCTACGTTCCGGTTCGCGTGAACGGAGACGTCGCGCTCCTACAAGGCATCATGAAATCGCTCCTCGACCGCGAGCGCGCTGCGCCGGGCAGCACGCTGAATCGTGAGTTCATCGACACTCGTACGACGGGCTTCGACGCCCTCGTCGCCGGCATCGAGAGCACGTCGTGGGAGGAGATCGAAGAGAGCAGCGGGCTCGACCGCGCGACGATCGAGAAGACGGCCGACGTGGTGGCGCGCGCCAAGCGCATGATCTGCGTGTGGTGCCTGGGCATCGTGCAGCACCGGAACGGCGTGCAGAACGTCCTGCAGGTCCTCAACCTGCTCTTGCTGGGGGGCCACATGGGCCGGCCCGGCGCCGGCGCGTGTTGCGTTCGCGGCCATAGCAACGTGCAGGGCGACCGCACCATGGGCGTGTGGGAGCGTCCGCGCGAGGCGTTCCTGGCGGCGCTCGACAAGGAGCTCGGCATCCGTTCGCCCCGAGCACCCGGTCACGATTCCGTCGAGACGCTGCATGCCCTCCACGATCGGACCGCGAAGGTCTTCTTCGCCATCAGCGGGAATCTGCTCCAGGCCGCTCCGGACACGCAGTACGCCGCGGAGGCCTTCTGCCGAGTCCCGCTCGCCGTGCATGTGTCGACGAAGCTGCACCGCGGACATCTCGTGGCCGGGCGGGAGGCCCTCATCCTTCCATGTCTGGGCCGCGCTGAGCGCGACGTTCGCCTGGGCAGGACGCAGGTCGCGACTGCGGAGGATACGATGGGAATCATCAATCCTACGCGCGGCGCGGAGACACCCGCTTCCGAACATCTGTTGAGTGACGTGGAGATCCTCGTTCGCACCGCGCTCGCGACCTTCGGAACCAACGGCCCCGTCGACTGGACGTCGTTCCTGGACAACGACCGTATTCGCGATCGCATCGAGCGCGTCATTCCCGGCTTCGACGACTTCAACGCACGTATCCAAAAGGGCTTCTTCTACTTGCCCAACGGTCCGCGCGAGGGCGTCTTCGATACGCCGACACGGAAGGCGAAGCTCACGCCATGCCCCCTTCCTCACCACGATCTCGGACCGACCGAGCTGCTCATGACGACCATCCGTTCTCACGATCAGTTCAACACCACCATCTACGGTCTCGATGACCGCTACCGTGGAATCTACAACGGCAGGCGCGTCATTTTCCTCAACCCCGACGACATGCGGGAGCTCGGCTTGAGGGCCGACCAGTGGGTCGACATCACGAGCCACTTCGAAGGCGAGCAGAGAGTGGCGCGACGCTTCAAGGCGGTCGCTTACCCGATCGCACGAAAGAGCGCCGCGACGTACTTCCCGGAAGCGAACGTCCTCGTGGCGGTACGCTCCGTGGCGCCCGACAGCAACCAACCCGCGCACAAGAGCGTGCGCATCACGCTCAGCCCGTCGGAGTTGCAGTAAAGAGCAGGAGCGCGTTCTCGATCGTGTAGGTGAGGCCCCATGCGATCGGCACGAGGACGATGAGCCACGCTCCAGCGATGAGCAGCGGCGACGTCTTCTTGGTGACACTCGATTCGGTCATGGGAGCACCTCAATGTGCAGCAGCAGGGACTTCGGTTCCGATGACGTTCCGATCCGTCAGCCAGGACTTCGCAGCGACCGGGCGCACCAACATGTTGGCCACGAAGCCGAGGCCCAGCAATCCGCACATGATGTGAAGGATGAGCGGATAGGCGTCTTCTTTGGGGAGCCTGTTGGCGATGTAGTGGTCGAGAATGCCATTGACGATGAGAGGCCCGACGATTCCTGCAGTGGACCAGGCCGTCAGCAGGCGACCGTGGATGGCGGAGACGTTGTACCCGCCGAACAGGTCCTTGAGATAAGCCGGTATCGTTGCAAAACCGCCGCCGTACATCGAAATGACCAAGGCAGAGATGGCAACGAAGAGCGGGACGGAGTTCAACTTGTCTTCACGGGTATACGGCAGTACGAAGTAGAGAATCGCGCCGAGCGTGAAGAAGATGAAGTACGTCCTCTTGCGACCGATGAAGTCGGAGACACTGGCCCACAGGAACCGGCCGGCCATGTTGAAGATGCTGAGCACACCGACGAACCCGACGGCAGCGACGGGCTTGATCGTTCCTTTGAAGAGATCCTGGATCATCGGAGCGGCCTGCTCGAGGATGCCGATGCCCGCGGTGACGTTGGCGAAGAGCATGACCCACAGCATCCAGAACTGGGGCGTCCTCCACGCCTGCGCGACTGCGACGTCGTGATCGGTGATCAGCGCGGAGTGTTTTGCGGGCGGCTCCCAGCCCGCGGGCTTCCAGCCCTTCCGGGGGACGCGGATGGCGAAGACCCCGAACATCATGAACAGGAAATAGAGAACGCCCATGGTGACCATGGTGTACGGAATCGCCGGCTGCCCGGCGGCGCGGAAATGATGCAGGAGCGCGTTGGCGAGCGGACCGCCGATCATGGCGCCTCCGCCGAAGCCCATGATGGCGAGGCCGGTGGCGAGGCCCGGTCGGTCGGGGAACCACTTGATGAGCGTCGATACGGGTGAGATGTATCCGAGACCGAGGCCCATGCCGCCGATGACGCCATAGCCGAGATAGATGAGCGGCAGCTGGTGCGTGCTGACGCCGAGCGCAGCCACGACGAAACCCGAGCCGAAGCAGACGGCCGCGTAGAACATGGCGCGGCGGGGCCCGACCTTCTCGAGCCAAGCGCCGAAGAGCGCCGCGGAGATGCCGAGGAACGCGATCGCGATGGAGAAGATGTAGCCGACCTGTTTGAGGCTCCAGGCCGAGCCGTCCGCGGCGTGCAGAGCTAACAGGGGATTCTTGAAGACGGAGAACGCGTAAACCTGGCCAATCGATAAGTGGATGGCGAGCGCAGCAGGCGGGACGAGCCATCGGCTGTATCCGGGGGCGGCAACGGATCGCTCACGGTCGAGAATTGCCAGGGCCATACCGAAATAGATGGTTCTCTGAATTCAAAATTACAAGTGCCAAGCGAAGGCATCGTGTCATTGCGATAGCGGTGCCTTGTCCGGCAGCTCGACTGAACGACGGACGCGATCAGAACGTGTAGACCAGTCCCGCTTCTACGCCCGGTGCGAGCTGCGTGCTGTCGAACCGCGGCTGATCGATCGGCTGGAGCACGTGCCTCGATTGAAAGACGAACCCCTCGGCGATGATGGCGACTGCCTCGGTGGGATCGAATTCGTAAGCGAGCCTGCCCGACAAGTTCCAGCGCATCCCCGGTGCGCCGTTCGATACCGCCGCTGCGCCAGGAGCGGGTAACGCGTACCCCGGCGTGACTTCGCTGGGATTGAGCATCTGCGCGAAGCCGGCCGTCGCGTAGATCGCGTGGCCCTTGACGATCACGTGGCGAGCAGACGCGAAACCGCCGAGCTCGTCGGCGTCGGCGGCGAGGGCGCCTAGACCGAGGGCAAGCATTCCAAGGTTGTTCTGATTTCGTCCGATATACCCCTCGAGTCTCACGTTGAGGGCGTCGTACGGCGTCACGTCCGCGAAGGCGGCGCCCGCGAGCCCGCCCGCGGTTCGCTCCGTCGGCAGTCCCTGGGCGAACGTGATCCGCGTGGCGAGCCCCGAGACACCGATCCGCCCCGTCTTGCCGACGAGCGCCGCAGCCCGCACGGCGAACGTCGGGAAGTGGGAGATCTCGACGGCGTTGTCGATGGCCGTCGTGTTCGGCGCCTGGATCCCGACTGCAGCCGCGAGCTCGACGGCGCTGGTCTTGACGATCGCTTTGATCTGCTGCCGCATGAAGGCGGTGTTGCCCGAGAAGAAGGAGAGGCCGACGAGGTTGATGGTGTACGGATTCAGCGGCGCGTGGAGATCCCAGTCCTGTCCGACCGACAACGTGAATTCTTCGCACGGCACCCAGTCGACGGTCACGATGCGTACGCGAGGCACCGCGGTGACGGTGGGCGTCGATTTCGTCGCATCGTAGAAGTCGATCTCCACGTGCCCTCGGAAGTGACCCTTCTCGTTCAGCTGAAAGCCGAAGCGCGACTGCGCGACATGGAACGTCGCGCGTGGGGTGGCGTGCAGAGGAGCGAGCACCGGGTTCCCTGCAGCCGTGATGGCGCCCTCGTTCGGATTGCCGAACGACTCGGCGGCCTTCGTGCTGATGACGAGCGTCGGCTTGATCATGCCGTAGAACCGCACCGGCAGATGATGCGCATCCTCGTGCTGAGGTGGTGGCGGCGTGACGGGCGCCGGCTCCGCCGCCGGCGCCGGCGGTGGCGTGGGGCGCGGCGGCATGACCGGTGCGGCCTCCTCTTCGGGCGGAGGCGGCGGCGGAAGCCGACGCGGCTCCTGAGCATCGGCTCGCGCAGCGGCCACGCTCCAGACGGCGATGGAGCACACGACAGCGACACATCGCATGAGCTCGCGTGGTGCACCGCTCGTGCCCCGCGGGTCGTCGCATCTCGTCGCGCTTGCGTGGCTCGGAGGCGCGCTCTCCGAGGACGTGGGCACCAAGCTGCCTCGCCGTGCTGTGCGCGAGACAGAATCGGACGAATCGGACGGCGTCAGCCGAACGTAGAAACGCGTCCTTCACGCGACCGCGAAGACGCAGTCAATCCGGTCTCTGCGCTCGCATGAGTCGGCAAATTCAGGGTTTTTCGGATGCGGTTGTGAGCCGTGCGGCAGCCGAGTAGGGTGCCGCCCCATGTCCCGAGCCAACTCCTCTCTCATCGTCCTCGCCATCCTCTTCACCGCTGCGTGCGGTGGCTCCGACAAGCCCGCCAAGGGCCCGGAGATGGAGCCGGTCGCCAGCGCCGCGCCCGACATGCCGCCGCCGCCCGCGACCGCCGACACGACGGATGCGAAGCCCGCCAGCGACACGCCGGCGTCCGCCGTTCCCGATCCGGCCGCTGCGCCGGCCACGCTCGCTCTGCCGACCGCCACTGCGAAGGCGGACCTCAAGGGCAAGAAGGCCGCGAAGGTCGAAGTGAAGTCCGACGGCACGGTCGCCAACGGCGGCAAGGCCGTCGCGAAGGTCACCGGCATGACGCTGCAGAGCCCCGACGGCGGCAAGACGTTCCTCACCGTCGGCAGCGACGGCGCGGTCACCACCGGCTCCGGCGACAGCTACGGCTCGTTCGCGGGTGACGACCTCACCATGGCGAAGGGCGACAAGCTCGCGCTCGGCGACGACGGCACGATCACGTGGACGACGGCCGGCAAGGCTGCGCCCCTCGGCAAGTTCGACGGCGCAGGCAGCGCGAAGCGCGCCGTCGTCCTCGCCACGGCGTTCGTCCTCGCGCCCCCCGCGGCCGACAAGGCCCCCGCCGCGAAGCCCGCGGCTGACGCGAAGCCCGCCGCCGGCGGCGCCGCGAAGCCCGCCGCGAAGCCCGCGACGAAGAAGTAAGCAGCGCCAGGATCGGATCGTTCGCGCAGAGGCGCGGCAGGGGGATCCCCCTCGCCGCGCGCGCGGACGATTCGGGTCTTGACCGTTGCGGATCCGAGCCATGACGCGCAGTTACCGGCGATTCGGGTCCTGACCGTTGCGCATCCGAGGCATGACGCGCGGTTATCGACGATTCGGGTCCTGACCGTTGCGCATCCGAGGCATGACGCGCGGCTATCGACGATTCGGGTCTTGACCGTCAGGTCTTCGGAAGGACCAGCGACCGGCGCTCTGCCTCGACCGCGATTTGTTCGGGGCCAGGTGGGCTGACTGCGTTGGTCAGGTCCCGAACCGTGCCCGTCGTCGAGGCGAAGAGCGGTGCCGGCCACAGGCCGAGCAGCACGACGAGCGCGGCGAGTGGCGCGATGCTCGTCCATTCGCGTGCCGTGAGATCGGGGAACTTGCCGCCGAACGGCTCGAGCAGCGGGCTCTGGCTCCATTCACTCGCGAGCCTTCCGAAGACCACCTTCGACAGCACGAGGAAGTGCGCCGCCGCAGCGAGCACCAGCGCCAGCGCGGCGACGAGGGCGAGCGGCGGATAGTTGGGCAGCGCGCCGAGCAACGCGAGCATCGGTCCCCACGCACCCGCGAGGCCCATCACGCCCGCTTGACCGAGCGCTGCGACCGCGAGCGCCGCCGCCCATCCCGGCATCTGCGCAGCGACGCCGGACAGGCGCGTCAGATCGCGCGTGTGCGCGCGGTCGTCGACGGCTCCCGCGACCACGAGGAAGAGCGCGCATGCGAGCGCGCGCGTCGAGGCGAGCACCATCGCGCCCGACAGACCTTGCGGCGTCAACGAGCCGGCACCGAGAAGCACGAACCCGACTTGCGCGGTCGTTCCCGCTGCTGCGAGACGACGGAGGTCGGTCTGCCCGAGCGCGCCGAGCGCGCCGTACAGCGCGGTCACGGCACCGAGCGCGACGACGACGCCCGAGGCCCATCGCATGCCCTCGGGAAGCACGGCGCAGCCGATTCGCAAGAGCGCGCACACACCGATGGTCGGCAGCGAAGCCGAGACCAGCGCGCCCGCCGCGGTCGGTGCTTGCACGAACACCGGCGCGAGCCACGCATGGAGCGGGAACGCGCCGAGGAGGACGACGCTCGCGACCAGCACGAGCACGAACGCCACCTTCACGAGCGCCGCGCCGAACAGCTTCGCGCCCTTCGCGCCGAGCGCGACGCGCGAGAGCTCCGGCAGGCTGAACGTCGACGTGGTCTTCGTGCCGTCGACCAGGAACGTCGGATCCGCCTCACGTGACACCGCCAGGATCGCGACGAGCAGCAGCACCACGGCGATGGTTCCGAGGAGAGCCAGCTTCATCGCCGCGTCACGTCGCTCGGGACCGCCCCAACCGCCCACGAGCAACGCCGACGACAGGACCGCGACCGAGGCGAACAGCACGAAGAGCAGCCCGTCCTGCGCGCAGAGGGCGCCGGGCACCGCGGCCGCGAGCGTGAGATACGCCGCGTGATAACCGGAGGCGCCGCGCTGCACCGTTCGCTCGGGAAGCATCGCGAGGAACGCGACGAGGCTCGTCACGAGCAGAGCTGCCGCGGCCGTGCCGTCGACGCCGAAGAAGATCTCGGCGGCGATGCCCCGGATCCACACGCCGTGCTCCACGAACTGCAGGCCGTCGTTGCCGTCGAGCCGCGAGACCTCCGGCGCGAAGCCTCGATACACGTAGACCGCGAGCGCCGACTGCAGCGCGAGCGCGATCACCGTGACGAGATGAGGCGTCTTGTCGTCACGCCGCCCCAGCGCGCGCAGCAAGAACGTCACGAGCGCACCGAGCAGCGGAATGCCGATGAGCATCGACAGCACATGGCCCTCGAGCGGCCCCAGCCAGCCCGGCACCTGTGCGCGGACCCCCATCGCGACTTCGCCGGACTGCTCGTCCGACGTCGTGACGACGACGTGCGCGAAGAGCTGGTGCAAGCGCACGCCCTTCTCGGGCACCCATTGCACGACCGCTTTGCGCGTCGCGCCGGGAGCGATGGTGACGGGCAGCGCAGCGTCGGCGAGGCGCGCGACCAGCTTGGGCGGCGAGCGCGGATCGGCAGCATCACCGCGCACCGCGATGCGCGAGACGATGAGCGGCTCCTTGCCCTCGTTCACGATCGACAGCTCGCCGGTGTAGCCGTCGCTCCCTCGCTTCAGCTCGAGCGGGCCACGACCGCCGCCCTCCCGGGCGTCGAGACGCACGGTGCCCGCGCGACGGAGCTCCTGCGCGAGCGCACCTCCCGTTACGACGAACAGCGCGAGGAAGAGCGCCGTCGCCAGCACGCTGCGGAGGAGCATGCGACGCGCTTCGTGATACCCGACGCGGTGCTTCATCATCAGCCGAGAAAAACCGAGGAAAGCACGACGAGGGCGAGAAGGGCCACCATCCCGATCACCAGGCCGAGCTTGACGCGCTCGAAGCGGCGCGGATCGTCCATGCCGGTGCGTACCACGACCTCGTCGGCGCCGCGTCCGAACGCGCGCGCCAGCAGGCCGCGCGCCACGACCGCATCGAGACGACGGACGCCGCTGCCCACCGCCGATACGCCCGAGGCGAGGACCTCGGTCGCGTCGTCGATGACGTCCTCGTTCATGACCACCACCGAGCGGACGAAGAAATGGAGCAGGCCCGACCCCCAGCCGACCACGTGAGCGAGCAAGAGTGCCGGGCCGTCGAGCCACTTGATCCACGCCGGGGCCTCGGGTGTGCGCGTGGCGCGGCGCGCAGCGACCAGGCCGATGACCGCAGCGGCGAGCGAGAGCACGAGCGCTGCGATGGCGATGCGCGGCACACCGTCGACGCCGCCGCCGCCCGCCACGAGGCGACGCGCGAGCGGGGCCGTGTGGCCGCCGAACGGCGACGTTCCGGCGCCCAGGGCAGCGCCGCCGAGCAGCGAGGTGATCGCGAGCACGACGACGAGCACGCGCGGACCGCGTGGGCTGTCGGCAGGGCGCGGGGCGGTGATGGTTGCACCATACACGCGAAAGACGGCGACAGCGACGAGGATGACCGCCACCGTCGCGAGCGGGGCCACGACACCACCGGCGACATGACCCGACGCGCTCGCGCCGAACGCGCCGGCAATCACGCAGGCGAGGCCTGGCGATGCGCCCGCGGCGGGAAGGACACCGGCCGTGCTCGCGCACGCGACGCCGAGCCA
>JAXDMI010000643.1:0-10586 GCA_034666145.1 Myxococcales bacterium
CCGCGTCGATCGCGCTCGGGCCGCTGCTCACGCGGCTCATGACGATGCGCAGTCGTTCGAGGAACGCGCCGCATTCGCTGCACTCCTCGACGTGGCCGGCCAGGTGCACCGGAAGCGGCTCGCCGACGGCGAACGCTTCGAGATCGAGGCTGCTCGGATGCGTCATGGCCGCGCCTCCTTCGACGTCGGGGTCTTGCTCGACGAGGGTGATTGATCGAGACGGAGCTGCGCGCGGAGCGCTTGCGCTCGCTTGTTGATCGTGACGCGCGAAAGACCGAGCTCCTCCGCGGCCTCGCCCTGACTGAGCCCGTCGACGAACAGCATGATCGCGAGCATCTGCTGGTCTTCGTCGAGGCGTTGCAAGGATTCGACGACAGCGCACCGAGCCTCCGGGTCCATTCCAGGTGCGACGCCCACGGGATCGAGGTCGTCGATGTCGATGGCGGCTCGCAGGTGCTTGCCGCGCCGAAGCAGATCGATGCACGTGCGGTCGGCCGTGCGTGACAGCCACCGCCACGGAGAGTCCGCCGTGCGAAAGCCCTCGCCCCGTCGCAGGAGCACCGTGAGGAGCTCCTGGACGGCATCATCCGCCTGCGCTCGATCGCGCAGGAGGAGGAGGCAGCGACGCGAGAGCAGCGCGCCAAAGCGCTGATACACGTCCCTCACCTCGGTGGCGGAGAGTCCGCGGCGTTGCAAGGGATCGAGCGAGCTCCGTTCGTGGTGGCGGTCATGGGTGACGTGAACGTCGTCTGCGCGTCAGCCGCCGTCCGCGCTGCCGCCGTCCGCGCTGCCGCCGTCGAAGGTGCTGCCGTCCGGCGCGCCGCCGCCGTCGAGATCCGTCGAGGTGGGGCACGGCCAGCCGTCGGGGACAGGCGCGCCGGGGGGCAAGGCATTGCCGTAGCCGGTGCTGCCGGCACAGACCGTCGTGGTGTAGACGTCGCCTGCGCAGAGGCCGGTCGGCGCGGGCGGGGTCGTGCACGTCGTCGGGCTGTCGCCGTACGTGTAGCTGCGTCCGTCGGCGCTGCACTGGAGCTGAGGATCGGACGGGCTCGGGTAATAGCCGCCGCCGCTGCCGCCGTCGGTGGTGGCGCTCACTCCGGCGGAGCCGCTCGTTCCGCTCGAGCCGCCGCTCGCGCCGGCGGGGTCGCTGGCGCTGGAGACCGGCGACGGGTAGACCGTGTCGGGCGCGCCGCTGGAGGCCGCGCAGACCGTGCTCGGGAGCTGCGCGTTCGCCGTCAGCGTCAGCTCGACGTCCGTGAGCGGCAGCCAGCGGCCTTGGGTCCACGCGAGATCGAAGCCGGCGGTGGGAAGGATGCCCGACTTGTCGCGCATCTTCTCGTAATCGAGCGAGCCGCCGCCCTTCAAGTAGACGAGGAACAGCTCCCTGTTGCCGCCGAGGATCTGGTCCGTCGAGGACGCGTAGGGCCCTTCGAGATCGAGCTGTCCGTTGCCGTTCGTGTCGGCGTAGACGACGAAGCCGGCGACGGCTGCCGTGAGAGGCTGGGTGATCTGCCCGCCGACGAGGTCGCGCGGCGCGATCTGGGCTGCGCCGAATGCGCCGGGGCTGCCGCTCGTGCTGGTGCCTACCGAGGGCTCACTACTGCCGGTGCTCGAGGGGGCCCCCTCGGCGATCGGCGGAGCCGCGGACGTGCTGACCGACGCTGCGTCCACCGACGAGAAGAGGTCGTCGGCGGGCACGCCGAGGTTCATCGTGAATTTGCCGCCCACGACGGGGACGTCGCTCCCGACCACGACGACGCTGTGGCTGCTGGCGTTCGCCGCCGTGTTTCCGCGATAGACGAGCGCGACGCGCGCATTCGCGGGAACGGTGATGCCGGTGAGGGCACCGGAGACCGTGGCGACGCGACCTTCTCCGCCCTTGGTGGGATCGGAGATGCCGCCGCACGCGCTCGAGACGAGAGCGGTGACGCCGATGGACGAGGAAAGAAGGAGGGCAAGCGGAAGGCGGTTGCTGGCGATCATGGCGGGGAAGCTCCTGCGGTGACGTCCGGTTCTGTTCCCTGGACGCAGCGAGGGGGTCCGGCTGTAAAGCACGCCCCGCTCTTTTATCAACGCACCCCCGGTCGATCCCGGAAAAACCCGGCAAATACGCGATGTTTGACGCACCGAGACGTGCGCTTTTTTTCGTGGGTCGGGTTGCCAACGTGCCGCTGCGAAAGTACTTACGAGCGCTCTCTCGGGAGCCCTCCCCCATGCCCATCGCCATCACAGGAACCGGTCTCTTCACGCCTCCGAGCTCGATCTCGAACGACGAGCTCGTCGCGGCGTTCAACGCGTACGTCGCGGCGGAGAACGCGAAGAACGCGGATCGCATCGCAAGCGGGGAGGTGAAGGCGCTCGAAGGCTCGAGCGCGGAGTTCATCGTCAACGCCTCCGGCATCCGCCGTCGCTACGCGATGGACCGAACGGGCATCCTCGATCCCGCCGTCATGGCGCCGCGCATCGCCGAGCGGTCCAACGAAGAGCACTCGATCCAGTGCGAGATGGCGCTCGCCGCCGCGAAGGAGGCCCTCGCGCAGGCGAACCTCGCGCCCGCCGACATCGGCGCGGTGATCGTGGCGTGCTCCAACCTGCAGCGCCCGTATCCCGCCGTCTCCGTCGAGGTCCAGGAGGCGCTCGGCACGAGCGGCTTCGCGTTCGACATGAACGTCGCGTGCTCCTCGGCGACGTTCGGCATCAACGTCGCGCGCGACATGGTCGCCGCGGGCAGCGTGAAGCGCGTGCTGGTCGTGAGCCCGGAGATCTGTACGGGCCACCTCAACTTCCGCGATCGCGAGAGCCACTTCATCTTCGGTGATGCGTGCACGGCGGTGGTCGTCGAGGCTCTCGAGACCAGCACGGCCGCCGAGCCCTACGAGATCCTCGGCACGCGTCTCGCGACGAAGTATTCGAACAACATCCGGAACAACTTCGGCTTCTTGAACCGCGGCGCTCCCGAGCACCGCGACGACGCCGACAAGCTCTTCGTGCAGCAGGGCCGCAAGGTGTTCAAGGACGTCTCGCCGATGGTCGCGGAGCTCGTCTCCGGCCATCTCGACAGCCTCGGTATCGCGCCCGGCGACGTGCGTCGCATGTGGCTCCACCAGGCCAACGGCACGATGAACCAGTGGATCGCGCGCAAGGTGCTCGGCCGCGACGCGAGCGCCGAAGAAGCGCCGTCGGTCCTCGAGGACTACGCGAACACGAGCTCGTGCGGCTCGATCATCACGTTCCACAAGAACCGCGCGGGCCTCCAGCCCGGCGACGTCGGTGTCGTGTGCTCGTTCGGCGCCGGCTACTCGGTGGGCAGCGTCATCGTCCGCAAGGCCGCGCCGCGCGCTTCCTGATCGACGCTCAGTGACAGGCGCCGGGGAGCGCTTCGAAGCCCGGCACGAGCTCGGTGTACGACTCGATCCGCCGACCCGTGAAGGCGCCGCTGATCTGGTAGAAGATGCGGTGATCCGGCGGCTGGACGTTCGCGCCGCCGTACGCGTCGGAGTCGCTCGGCATGTTGCCGAACGCGAACGACGGTACGAGGCCCTTCTGCGCGAGCATCGCGAGCTCGCCGCTCTTGAACGTCGCGGCGCTCGCACCGAAGCCGGCGCCGACGAGCGACGTCGAGGTGTGGACGATGCCGGGCGGGAAGCCGTGCTTGTCGAGGAAGTCGCGCGTGCGCTGCACGAGCCATTCAGGCCGCGCGGTCACGTAGATCGGTCGATAACCCTTCGCGGCGAGCGCGCGCAGAGCCTCCGGCGCGCCGGGATGCGTATCGGGTAGCTCGCCCTCGAGGAGCTTGAGGAACTCGACGTTCTCGGACGACGTCAGCGTTCCGTCGACGTCGCTGATGAAGATGGGCGTCTTCGGCGGAACGACGTCGAGGAAGAGATCGGTCGAGCTGCCGTCGCCCGCGACCACGAGACGGATGCGATGCTTGCCGGGACCGAGGTGACGGTCGGGCGGGATCTCGAAGTAGACGCGCCCGCCACCGTCGTCGACGCCTTCGACCGTCGGATGCGTGCCGTTCTCGCCGGTGGTGATGGTGGTGCCGAGGAGCTCCCACGAGTCGCCGCAATCACGCTGCACGAAGACGTCGACCTCCTCGTCCTCGAGGTCCTTGTCGATGATGCCGTACGCGATCTTGGCGATGACGGTCTGGCGCGCACCGGGGTTGACGAACAGATCGCGACCGCGATGGTGCGGGCTCCCGACGGCGACGTCGACGCGCGACTTCACCGGGTGTCGCCAGTCACGATGCTGCGGAACGGCCAAGGGCGGCGCGGCTGCGCACGCGGGAGACGGCGCGCACGTGAGCGCGGAGGTCTGGTTCTGATCGTCGCCCGTGACCGCGCCGTCGCCGGCCGCCGAGCAGGCCACGACGGACGCAGACATGAGGAGGACGCTGGCGCCGAGGGTTCGCATCGCGTTCCTTCCCAGCAAGGAAAGGACCAATGTGCGACCTTGTGCGTCGCGGGCTTTGTCGGGGATTTCTGTCCCGAGCCTGGATCTCGGACGGACCGGCTGGATCAGCGTCGCGGGCGCGCGGACGGGAGGCTGTTCACGTCGAACACCGGCGTGGCAGATGCCGGAGATGCGGCGACGACGACGCCGGCGGCGGCACGCGGCGTCTTCGTCAGCGCAGACGTCGTCGCGAGAGGCGTGCGTCCGGTCGTGGTGACGGTCGGCGAGCGCGGCACGAGCGCAGTACCGGAAGCAGCAGCGCTGCTCTCGGTGCTCTCGGTGCTCGCGAAGATCGCGAACGCGGCGAGCACGAGCAGCGGAAAAAGGAACGCCGCCATGATCCACGAGAACCGCTTGCGACGCGTGGCCGCGCGGACGAGCAAGGTCGGCTCCGGCCGATAGCCGTCGAGCGTGACGTCGGCGAGCGAGCGCATACGTCCGACCGGATGATAGAAGGCGTCGTCCTCGGCGCCCGTGATCGCGCTCGGCATCGTCACGTAGCGGAGCGGCGTAGGCGTGGGCGCTGCAATCCGCGCGTCGACCGCGGCGTGGAGCGGCGGCGGGATGGGCGTCGGCAGCGATGCGTACGGAGGCGCCGGCGTGGCCGGACCCGCGGTGTCGTCGGTCGCGCGACGGCCGAGGGCCTCGAACATGTCGGGCCGGCTGCTGCGCGGAGGTGCGGGCGATGCCAGCAGCATCTCGGCGCGCGCGATCGCCTCCGCCATGTCCTGGACCTCCAGGATGTCGTTCGGATCGAGCTCTTGCGTGACGCCCGCTGCGCCGAGACCTCTGCCGAGCGCGCCGACGGAGGCGGCGACCGGAAGCGGCGTGTCCACGCGGAGGCCGATGCGGAAGGCGTTCCGCGCGACGCTGTCGCCGTCCGCGATCAAGCGACTGCTGCTCGGCCCCGAGCTGCGCCCTGACGTGGGATAGCCACCGGACGCGGTGGCACCACGCGAGCCGCTCGAGCCAGTGGGTTCGGATGCCTCGGACGGGGGGACCGGCAACGTGCCCCGGTGGTAGCGCGAGAGCCGGGGTTGCGCCAGTCCAATGCGGGTAACATGACCGCGATGTCCTCTCCGGAGACCGCTGCCGCGGCCTGGGTCTCGAGGATCGACCTCGGGTTCGTGGAGCGGCGATTCGGCCCGGAGACCGTGAATCGCCTGCTCGAGAGCGGTCGGGAGTACGCGGAGCCACCCCGGCTCGAGTCGGGAAGGCTCTCTGCGGCGCTCCTCCGCGATCGCCGGGATCCGGCGCCGAACCCCCGGTCGCTCGACCCGTCGGCGACGTCGATCGCGCTTCGTTTGCGGGTCCAGGGCGACGACCTCGAGATGGCCTGCGCATGCTCGCGCGGGCGACCGTACGTCTGCGAGCACGTCATGCGGGTGCTGCTCGACCTCGCGGTGCACCCGCGCCTTCGCGAAGCGCTCGTCGCCGCCGAGGAGATCACGGCGGCGCTCGTCGACGAGCTGCCGGCGCTCCGCGCCGAGGCGTACGAGGAGCGCACGCTCGACGAACGGCTCGCGCGCTGGTTGCCGGCGGCGGCGTTCGACGACGACCTCGAGATCGACGTGGAGCCCGTTCGCTCGGCGGGGCTCGCCGCCGCCGAGGAGCGCCCTGCGCTCGTCTTGCGTCATCGCCGTCCGAAGTCGCGCACGCTCCTGCGACCGCGGGACGTGATCGACGCGCGCCTTCCGCCGCGCCATCGCCGGCTGATCGAGCTGACCGCGCCGAGCCACACCGATCGCGAGGTGCTCGTGTCGACGCGCGGGCAGGCATCGATGCTCCTCCATCTGCTGCGTGAGGAGTCGTCGATCTTCACGAGCAACTGGAAGAGCCGCTTGCGCTTCGCAGTCACGCCGGTCGTGCCGCGCATCGAGCGCGACGAGCCCGGACGCCGGCTCGTCGCGCGCTGGTACACGACCGACGGCCGAGCGGTGGCCGACGCCTCCGACGCGCTCCTCTTCACCGGCGCGTTCCCGTATCTCTGGTCGGAAGCGCACGCGATCTTCCATCGCGTCGCGGCAGAGGTAGATCTCGACGTCGCGTGGGGATTGATGCGCGTGCCGTCGCTGCCGCTCTCGTCGCGATCGGCCGAGAAAATAGGGCGTGCGTTGTACTCGCGAGGACGCCGGCTCGGCGTCGCCTTGCCGCCGCCCGAGGTCTTCGGCCTACCGCCGCTCGAGGCGCCGTCGTTCGAGCTGACGCTCACGGGCACGCCGCTCGACGTCCGCGGCGAGCTCTTCGCCGTCTACGGCGTGGGTCGGATGCGCGTCGCGCCCGGTCTCGCCGACGCCAACGGACGCGATCTCGAGGCCGAGGCACGCGCGCTCGCGCGGATGCGCGCCGCCGGCCTCGCGCTCGAGGATGATGCCGAGGACGACGGACTCGGTCGCGCCACCGAGGATCGCGCGGTGCATCTCTGGCACGAGGGACTGACCGCGCTTCGTCAGACCGAGCCGCGCATCGAGGTGCTCGTCGCGGAGTCGCTCGCGCGCGTGAAGGTCGGACCTCCCGTCGCCGTGAACGTCGACGTCGGCGTCGCTTCCGGGTGGCTCGACACCGAGCTCGATTTCCGGGCCGGCGCGCTCAAGGTGGAGATGAACGCGCTCCGTGCTGCGCTCGCGGCGCGCGGTCGCTGGGTGGCGCTCTCCGACGGCACGCTCTCCAAGATCAGTGACGAGGTGAGCGCGCTCGTCGACGAGTCGCGCTCGCTGCTCGACGACCGCGGCCACGGGCGGCTCGCGCCTCATCAGCTCGGACGTGTCGAGCGCTGGATCGAGCGCTTCGGCGGTAGCGCCGACGAAGGCGTGTCGAGGCTGCGCGGTCGTCTGCGGTCGCTGGCCGTGCGCCCCGAGCCCGCTCTTCCCGCGCGCCTCGAGGCGACGCTGCGTCCGTATCAGCTCACCGGCGTCGCGTGGCTCCAGTTCCTGCGCGAGCTCGGCGCGGGCGGCATCCTCGCCGACGACATGGGCCTCGGCAAGACGCTCATGACGCTCGCGTTCCTCGCGCGGTGGAAGGAAGACGGGGGCGCCGTGCCCTCGCTGGTCGTGTGCCCTACGTCGGTGGTCGGAAACTGGGTGAGCGAGGCGCAGCGCTTCGTGCCCCAGCTCCGCGTGCTCGTCCTCCACGCGGAGCGGAGCGGCTCGCGAGCCCTGAAAATAGGGCAAATCAGCGATGTCGATCTGGTGGTGACCACCTACGCGGTGCTCCGCCGCGACATCGGTCGCCTCGCATCGTTGCGCTTCCGGTGCGTCGTGCTCGACGAGGCGCAGAACGTGAAGAGCGCCACCACAGCGACCGCGCGAGCAGCCCAGCGCCTCGTGGCCGACATGCGGCTCGCGCTGTCGGGCACGCCGATCGAGAACCGCCTCGGTGAGCTGCGCTCCATCATGAGCTTCGTGAATCCGGGTCTGCTCGGCACGAGCGCCGAGTTCGACGAGCGCTTCGAGCGCCCCATCACCCATGAACCGCGCGGCGTCGTCGCCGAGCAGCTGCGTGCGCTGGTGCGGCCGTTCGTGCTCCGGCGCACGAAGGCCGAGGTGCTGCTCGACCTTCCGCCGAAGACCGAGATCGAGCGTTCGTGCGTGCTCGGCCTCCGGCAGAAACGCCTGTACGACGCGCTGGCGCTCACGCTCCGCGAAGCCGTGCGAAAGGACATCGAGAAGCGCGGTCTCGCGCGCAGCCGTCTCTCGGTGCTCACCGCGATCTTGCGGCTGCGACAGATGGCGTGCGATCCGCGCCTGGTCGATCCCGCCGTGCCTGCGAGCGAGAGCGCGAAGCGCGCGACATTCCTCGAGCTGGTGCGCGAGCTCGTCGCCGAAGGCCGGCGCGCGCTCGTCTTCTCGCAGTTCGTCGAGCTGTTCGCGCTCTGGCGACAGGATCTCGATCGCGAGAAGATCGCCTACGAGTACCTGGACGGCTCCAGCGTCGGACGCGCCGCCATCGTCGATCGCTTCCAGAACGGCGACGCTCCGCTGTTCCTCGTGTCGCTGAAGGCGGGCGGCGCCGGCCTGAACCTCACGGCTGCCGACACGGTCATCCACTGCGATCCGTGGTGGAACCCCGCGGTCGAGGATCAGGCCACCGATCGCGCGCATCGCATGGGTCAGGCGAGGGCCGTCACCGTGGTGAGGCTCGTCGCGACCGGCACCATCGAGGAGAAGATCGGCGTGCTCAAGGGCAAGAAGCGCGAGCTCGCTGCGGCGGTGATCGCGAGCTCCGATGATGCAGGCACGAGCGCTGCGGAGGGCGCGCTCGGCGGTCTGAGCGACGACGACGTGGATCTGTTGCTCGGTGGCCTGCCCGGCATCGCGGCGGAAGTCCCTCACGACGGCGGCGAAGGCGAAGAGGACGTCGTCGTCGCACGACGCTTCGTCGCCGTGCGCGAGGTCGACGAGCTGCGCACCATCCTGCGGCGCATCGAAGCGAGCGGCACGCTACGCAAGGAGCTCGCACGCAAGGTCGGTCTCCCCGTGGCGCGCATCACGCTCCTGCTCATCGGCCACGCGGTCCCCATCCCGACGCGTGCTGCCGAGAAGATCCGCGCGCTGCGACCCTGAGGCGTTTTTCGCGGTGGCTCGCGGGTTCGCAGGTCTTACGGCGTCAGCGCGAGCATGCGCACCGTAAAGCACCGTAAAGGGCGGCATGTGAGCCGGGTCGTGACCGTCTGACTCCACGAGACCAACGACCACCTCTGAAGGAGACTGCAGACATCATGCGTTCCAAGATCATCGCCATCGGGCTCATCCTCGGTACCCTCGTCGCCGTTCCCGCGTTCGCGCAAGAAGGCGCCGGCGGCAAAGGCGAGAAGCTGGCGTTCCCGGTTCCGGCCGCCACCTTCAAGCAGCACGTCGACGCGCGCATCGTGAAGGCGCGCCAGCACATGGAAGAGAAGGCGAGCAAGCTCCCCGCCGATCAGGCAAAGGACCTTCGCGCGAAGTTCGAGGCCGGCGTCGCTGCTCAGAACGCGGAGGTCGCGAAGGCGATCGCCGACGGCACCGTGACGAAGGACGAAGCGAAGGCGGTCCGCGCGGCCGGACCTCGTGGCGGACATGGCAGCTGCGAGGGCAAGGACAAGAAGTCCTGAGCGGTCGCCACCTCAGCCGTCATCCGGTCGCCGCTCGGTTGACCCGGATGACGGCGTGCGGCGTGATGGGCCGGATGCCCGATGCGTAGCGCGCTGCGGGGCGGTACGAGGCCGGTGGAGGCGGCGGAAGCGTCGCGCAACGATCCGCGCTCGACCACTCGCGCACCACCGCGACGAGATCGGCCACGGTCTGGACCGTCTCGAGATCGGCGACCGGGAACTCCGCGTTCTCGATCTCTTCGAGGCGCAGGACCACGAGCACGAGATCGAGAGGGTCGAGCCCGAGGTCGGCTTCGAGCCGGTCCCCGAGCTCGATTTCCTCGCGATCCACGGCGAGGTGCAGCGCGAGCGCAAAACGAACGACTTCGAGTTGAATGTCAGCCATCGGGAAGGTCCTTGTTCAGAGCGCGTGCGCCGCGCTCGATGACAAGGGGGCGTCGACCGAGACAATCCGGTCACTGCGGGTACCAGATTGGTCGCAGAACGACGCGTCGTCCTGGACTTGGCGGTGTCCAGCTCGCTCCCGATCGCAACATTCGCTAACAAACGCAGCGCATGCACTCAACGCGCCGCGCGCATAGTGTGGGGGTGATGACGACGGATGCTGTTGAAACGATCTCGGTCGTGCTCGTCGAAGACGACGACCGTCTGGCTCGCCTGACTGCGCGATACCTCGAGTCCCACGGCGTCGTCGTGACGATTGCGTCGGACGGTCGCGATGGCATCGCCAAGGTCATGCAGCAGAGGCCGGACGTGGTGCTCCTCGACTTGATGCTCCCGGGTATCAACGGCCTCGAGGTCTGCCGTGAGCTCCGCTCCCGCGTCGACACGCCGATCATCATGGTGACCGCACGTGGTGAGGAGGCCGATCGCGTGATGGGCCTCGAGGGCGGCGCCGATGACTACATCGCGAAGCCCTTCTCGTCGCGCGAGCTGCTGGCGCGCGTCCGTGCCCACGCGCGGCGCGCGCGAGGTGCCATAGGGCCTGCGAAGAAGGAGCTGCGGGTAGGGCGACTCTCCATCGACGTGGAGGCGATGA
>JAXDMI010000644.1:0-3303 GCA_034666145.1 Myxococcales bacterium
CTCATCCGCCAGAAGGACTGGTTCGAGCCGCGCGGCGTTCGCGTGCTCAGCGGCGCGGTGGCGCTCGCCGGCGGCATCTGGTTCGTGATGCGCCTCGGCTGAATGGCCTGAGCTGCTCTAGGCGCCGACGCGCACGCCGCTCAGCTTCGTCACGTCGCGCAGCGCGGTGAGCGGGTTCTGGCCGAGTGTCGCGCGCCGCGCGAGCAAGCCGATCTCGGCGCGCGCGAGCATCGACATGAAGTCCATCGCCATGCGGAACTGGTGCTCGAAGATGTCCATGAGCTGAGCGCTGTTCCCGCGCAGCGCGACGACATCGGTCTCGGCGTCGGCGCCGTACCAGCGCGGCTTGTCGGCCAGAGCCTCGATGCCTCCGACGCCGGTCCCGGCACCGTAGCGGAAGGCGCGACCGTCGGCGGACGTGCACACGACCGAGCCGCGAACGATGAAGAACACGCCCTCCGCGTGCTCCCCGACCTTCCAGAGCGAGGTGCCGGCCTTCACGCGCACTTCTTCCATCTGCCGTGCCATGAGAGCGAGCGCGTTGACGCTCGCTTGGCTGAAGCCGCTGGTCGTGCGGAGGAACATGACGCGCTCGACGAGGTCGAGCGGTCGCTCGGGCACGAGGCCGATATCGGTCGGTGGGATGCCGAGCGCCGTCGCCGGCAGCTCCTGCATGTCGAAGTAGAGTCGCTCGGCGAGATAGCGCAGCGTCGCGGAGAGCAGCTCGAAGTGATCCTCGAAGAGCTCGAGCAACGTGTCGGTCTCGAGCTCGAACGCGCGCACCTCGCTCTTCGCCGTCGCGTCGTACGGGCCGTCCTGTCGCGCGAGGATGCCGAGGAAACCGAGCGTCTGCGGCGCATCGAGATCGCCGAGCGACTGACCGGCCCGGGTGAGCGCCACGCCGCCGTCGGTGAGCATGTGCAGGCCGTCGATGGGCTCGCCGCTCCGCATGAGGAGCGAGCCCTTCGCGAACGTCCGCTCCCGGAGATGCGCGGCGATGACCCGCAGCACCGGGGCGGGCAGCATGGCGCCGACCGGGATCTGCCGGATGTGCAGCATCTTCTCGGTGAGGTCGTTCATGCGGGCACCTCCGCCGCCGCCGCCGCCGCCGCGGCGATCGGAGCGTCGCTCTTCGCGGGACCGTGGTCGCGCGTCGAGAGGCCGTCGCCGAAGGCCGTCTTCGACGCGTCGAGCCGCTGCGCCGCGTCGCGCACCCCGAGCTCGGCGGCATGATGCGCCGCGAGCACGCCCACCTCGCCGCCCTGCTCGATCATCGCGCCGAGCAGCACGGCGTACGTCGTCTCGCCGCGCTCGGTGCCGATGCGGAGGAGGCGCTCGCGATCGGCAACGTCGTCGACCACCGCGAGGACGTGCTCGCGGAGGGGAGGACCGACGACGTTCTCGAGCAGCTCCCTGCTCGACGCGCGTGCCTTCGGGTTGACGCTCGCGAGCCCGCGCTGGATCCGCGTGAAGCGCTCGCCGGGATGGAGGAGACCGAGCACGAGGAAGAGCCGATCGACGCCTTCGATCTCCTTGTCTCGCAGGAGCTTCTGGAGGAGCTCGCCCGCCTTCGTCGCGTGCGCCGGCGTCTCGGCGAGGAGGCGCTCGTGCGCGAGGCGGAATGCGAGCGCGCGCGCGATCGCGGCGACGGTGTCCGTCGCGAGCTCGGCGAGCTTCTTGGGATCGAGCGGCACGTCGACGCCGGAGATCTGCGCACTCCGCAGCGCGCGCAAGATACGCGTGCGAAGCATCGTGTCGCGGCTCTCCGAGAGGCGACGGGCGAGACGCGGCACGGCATCCGCCGAGCGCGAGCGCGCGAGCACCTTGAGGAGGCGCCACTTCGTCTCCTCCTCGGTGCTCGTCGCGTCGAGCGCGGCATCGACGGCGGCCACCGCGACGTCGCCCATCTCGGCGAGCGCCTCGATGGCGGGCATGCCCGTGCGGCGCTCGTCGAGCATGCCGAGCAGCACGGGGACGAAGGACGGCGCGCCGACATGACCCATCGCCGTGGCGGCGAGGACGCGCGTGGTGGCGTCGTCGTCGGCCGCGAGCATGAGGAGCGCGCTCTCGATGTCGGTGCGGGCATCGCTGCCTTCGGGCGGCTGCACCTCACCGAGCGCTCGCGTCAGCGCGCGGCGCACTTCGACGGAGCTGGCGGCGAGCTCGCGCATCCGCAGCTCCACGTCCTCGCGTGAGAGATCGCCTCCGGACGCGAGCGCGACGAGCGCAGTGGCGCGGATCTCGGCCTGCGGGTCGGCGAGCAGCCCGCGCAGGAACGCGGCGTCGTGCTCGACGGCGGCGCGCGCGCGCAACGCCGCGGTACGCACCTCGGCATCGGCGTGCTCGAGAAGACGATCGGCGACGGGCACGAAGTCGGTGCGTCCACTCTCGACGAGCAGCTCGAGCGCGCGCAGGACGACAGCCTTCGACGGATGAAAGAGGATGAGCGAAGGCACGAGCCGTCCGCGCGACTGCGCGGCGAGGAGATCGAGGGCGCCGAGGACCTGCGCGTCCTTGCGGCTGCTCAGCGACGCGATGAGCGCCTCGAGCGCGGTCATGTCTAGCTCGGGCATTCCGGCCGAGAGCTCGATGCGACCGCGCTGGAGCGTGGCGCGGAATACGTCGAGATAGCGAGAGCGGATGCCCCGCGCGAGCAGCAGCCACGCCGCGGCGAGCAGGGCGACGACGACGCCGACCGCCTGTGTCGACCGATCCTTGCCGACCACGTAGACGAGACCGAGGATGGCGATCGACGTGACGGCCTGGCCTCCGCGCTGTCCCACGAGGTCGACGATGGGCTTCGAGCGCGCGCGGATGGCATCGGGGAGCGGAACGAAGAGGAGCTCGACGCTCGTCTTCTGGAGGGACTGCCGCAGCGTTCCGTCGATGCCGCGCATGGCGATGGCGGCGGCGAATCCGAGGCCGAGCATGGCGCCGCCGGCGCCGAGGCCGATGAGGAGCGGCATCACGTAGAGCGCACGATGCACGCCGAGGACGCGCATGACGACGCCGACGCCGATCGACTGCGCGACGAGCGATGCCACGTTGGTGGCGAGTGACACCGTGGCGAGGAACGACGCGAGCTCGTGCGGATCTTGATAGGCGCGAGCGACCTCGCTCTTGAAGACGAAGTCGATGGCGGTGCCGACCGCCGCCGTTACGAGCACGATGCCGAGCACGCGCACGAGGTAGGGGTGCCGTGCCACCTCGCGCGCCTGCGCGCCGAGCGACGGCGCTTCCACGCTCGCGCCGTCGCGTTCGGCGTCGGCGCGACGACGCGGCTCCGCGACCGGTCGCGGCAAG
>JAXDMI010000645.1:0-8171 GCA_034666145.1 Myxococcales bacterium
GCGTGCACCTCGTGATCGCGCTCGTCGCCGCGGGCGCCCTCGCCATCGCGTCGCCGCTCGTGGCGTTCTTCGAGCACGCGCCCGACGTGCTCGCGCCGCTCCTCGTGATGACCGGCGTGCTCTTCATTTACAGCGTGTACGCGCCGCTGGTCGGGTACCTCAACGGACGTGGCATGTTCACGCGTCAGGCGTCGCTCGACGTCGTGGCCGCGACGCTTCGGACGACTGCGCTCCTCGGCATCGGTTGGCTCTTCGCGACGCGCGGCGGCGCCATCGCGGCGTCGTTCGGCACCTCGCCGGGCGTGCTCGGCGCAGCCATCGGCGCGGTCGTGGCCTCACTCGGCGTGTTCCTGCTCGCCCTGCGCTGGACGGGGACCGGCACGAAGACCCTCGGAACGCGGCCCCCGGGCGTGCCGAATGCGCGCGCGTACATCGCGCTCATCCTTCCCGTGATGATCGCGCAGGTCTTCACGAACGGCCTCATGCAGGCCGACATCATCCTGCTCGGGCGATACCTCTCGCTCTCGGCCACCGAGATCGCTTCGTCGCTCACGCCGGCCGTCACGCCGACGCAGGCCGCGAACGAGTGGGTGGCGGTGTATCGGGCGTGCCAGCTCTTTGCGTTCCTTCCCTACCAGATGCTCTTCAGCGTCACGCAGGTCCTCTTCCCGATGGTGGCGCGCGCGAAGGCCGAGGACGGCGGCGCACGCGTGGCGGAGCTCGTACGCCGAGGCTGTCGCATCGGCGCGATCGTGTGCGGCATGCTCGTCGTGGTGGTGCTCGCGATGCCGGGCTCGCTCATCAAATTCGCGTACGGACCGGAGGTGGCGCTGCGCGGCATCGCCACGCTGCGGGTGCTGGCGCTCGGTCAGGCGGCGTTCGCGATCCTCGGGCTCTCGACCACGGTGCTCGTGAGCCTCGGACGCGAGCGTGCTGCGATGGCCATCACCGCGGTGGCGCTCGCGCTCCTCGCGGGCACGTGCGCCGTGGTGATCCCGCTCGCTCCGTTCGGAGAGAAGCAGCTGCTCGCCACGGCCGGCGCGACCACGATGGCGCTCGTCTGTGCGCTCGTCGTAGGCGTCGTGACCGTGCGCAAGATCGCCGGCGCTTTCGTGCCGCTGAAGACCGCACTGCGCGTGGGGCTGTGCGTCGGCGTCGCGTTCGCCGTCGGCGGCGTGATGCCGATGTTCCCGAAGCTGCTCACGCCCGTCGTCGCGACGGGCGTCGTGATCGCTTATCTCGTCGCGCTCGTCGTGACCGGCGAGATCGGCAAGGACGACCTCGCGCTAATCGTTTCGATTGCCGCCCGCCGCGGAGCCAAACGGTGAGGGCTTGATCGAGTCGCCTTTCCCGCCGCGGAGGCCGTGCTTCTGCACGAGGCGGTGGAGATACATGCGGTCCATGCCGGCCATGCGGGCGGCCTTGCTCATGTTGCCCCCCGCCGCTTCGAGGAGCTGCGAGAGGTAGGAGCGCTCGAACGAGTCGATGACGGCGTCCTTCGCGAGGCGGAACGGCACCGAGAGATCGATCCCGTTGGCCGGGCCTTGCGTGGACGTGACGCCGCCGGCGCCGCGGCGAAGCGTGAGGTTCGCCGACTGGAGCACGACGCTGCGCTCGACGTAGTTGCGGAGCTCGCGGACGTTGCCCGGCCAATCGTGCTTCGCCATCTCCTGCAGGACGCTGGCGGGGAAGAGACGCTCTTCCTCGACGACGCCGAGATGCGCGAGGAACGTGCGGATGAGGATGAGCAGGTCGTCGAGGCGCTCGCGAAGCGGCGGAACGCGCGTGCTGATGACGGCGAGCCGGAAATACAGGTCTTCGCGGAAGCGGCCCTTGTTGACCTCGCGCTCGAGGTCGCGGTTCGTCGCCGAGATGACGCGGACGTTCACGCGGCGCGGCTTGGTCTCGCCGACGCGGCGGATCTCGCGCGCCTCGAGGGCGCGCAGCAGCTTGGGCTGGAGCTCGAGAGGCAGCTCGCCGATCTCGTCGAGGAAGACGGTACCGCCGTCGGCCGCTTCGAATGCGCCGATGCGATCGCGATCGGCTCCGGTGAAGGCGCCGCGGACATGACCGAAGAGCTCGCTCTCGACGAGGTTCGGGCTGATGGCGCCACAGTCGACGACCACGAAGGGCTTGTCGACGCGGGAGCTGCGCTGCATGATCTCGGTGGCGACGAGCTCCTTGCCGGTGCCGCTCTCGCCTTCGATGAGCACGTTGATGTCGCTCTGCGCGATCTTGTCGAGCAGCGCGAACATGCGGCGCATCGGCAGGCTCGTACCGACGAGCGCGCCGAACGACGGCATCATCGGGACGAAGTCTTCCTTCGCGGGAGCGCCGGAACGAACGCGGACGATCGAGTCGCCGATCGAGAGAACCCCCTCGGTGCCGACGTCGCCGTCACGGAGGCGAACGCCGTTGAGCGTCGTGCCGTTCATCGAGCCGGAGTCGCGCAGCGTCCACTGTCCGTCCTCGCGAACGAGACGGCAATGGAACCGCGAGACCATGGGATCGCGCAGGACGACGTCGTTCGACGCGTGCGAGCCGATCTTGCAGACGTCACCGTCGTGCACGACCGCGCGCTGGGCGTTGATGCCGCCCTCGCGCTCGACCTGCAGCGTGAGGCGCGGGATCGAGACAGTCTCGACGAGCTGACGGATCGTGTGGATGGTCTGCGCCGGCGCGCGCATCTCGGGTAGCGGCTGCTCGTGGCTCTGCGGAGCCTGCTCGCGCGAGTCGGACGATGCGGGCGCCTGGCTCGCGGGCGATGCGTAGTTGGGCGGCGCGGGGCGCGAGTCGTAGCCGCCGATGCTCGGGTTCGGCGTGCTGCCCGGCGGCGGGCTCGAGGGATACGCGTTGCTCACACTTCCTGGGATGCCGCTCGGAAGCGGAGGCGGCGGCGGAACCGCGGGCGGAAGGGGCGCATGCGGAGATCGCGGCGCGATTCCGGAGACCTGGCGAGATTGCGGCGCCTGCGAACCGATCTGCGGGGCCATGGGCGCCACGGCGGTCGACGGCCTCTGGGGAGGCAGGGGCGCGCGCGGGGGAGGACTCTTCGGCTGGGGCATGCGTTCTCTCTGTTCGGGACTCGACGGATTGATGCGTGTGAGTGCCCGTGGGTAGGACGGGGGAGAGCGAGCTGCCGACGTCCGCGAGGAGCACGCGGTGTTGACGCGGGAGGCTAACGCAACGGCTATGCCGCGATGTCGGCAGCCCGGACGCGTCGCAGCGAACTTGATCTGGCCACGACTTCCGGCAGAATTTGCATCGTGGCCTGCGCTGCCTGCCGCTCGACACGTCGAGAGGGTGAGGTAACGGCGCATCACCCTGCGGCCGAGGCGGCTCAGCGCGCGAGTGGGAGAAGCATGAAAGCAGCCTTTTCTAGCGGTATTGTGAGGCTGCAAGAGTGCCGTCTAGTTGTATTTTGCATCTGCCTCACCTCACTTTCGGTCGCGTCGGGGCTGACGAGCGCGGGCTGCTCGAATGACCGACCGCCGCCGGTGAAGGTCGCGGAGCCGGTCGAGCGACCGGCGCCGCCTCCCGAGCCGCCGAAGCCGGCGCAGGCCGCTGCCCCTTATCGCGCGAAGCTGCAGACGCGCGGCGCCGAGCTCTATCTGCCGACGTGGTTCTCCGCGCATCCCGGTGGCTACGACGTGATCGTCCATTTTCATGGGCTCGGGAGGCTCCAGGAAGGCAACCTCGATCGCTCGCAGCTCAACGCCGCGGTGGTGACGATCAACCTCGGCGTCAGCACGGATCTCTACGGCAACGCGTTCCGCGATCCGCAGTCGTTCCAGAAGCTGCTGGCGGAGACCGAGGCGGAGATCGAGAAGAGCGGCCGCGCGCCGAGCGCAAAAGTGGGACGCATCGCGCTTTCGGCGTGGAGCGCGGGCTTCGTGTCGGTGGCGAAGATCATGAGCGTGCCGGCCAACGCCGAGAAGATCGACGCCGTGATCGTGGCCGACGGCTTCTTCACCTCGCTCACGAACATCAAGAAGCGCACGGTCAACAGCGCGTCGCTCGAGCGCTTCGCGACGCTGGCGCAGGCAGCGACGAAGGAAGAGAAGCTCTTCGCGATCTCGCACAGCTCGATCCCCACCGTCGACTACGCGAGCACGGAAGAGACCGCGGCGAAGCTGCTCGAGATGACGTCGAACACGAAGACACCGTCGAGCAGCGTCGGCCCCCGCAACATGCACGAGACCTACGTGGTCGATCGAGGCGCCTTCCACGTGAAGGGCTACGAGGGCGTCACCGCGGGCGATCACATCAAGCAGATCCAGGCGCTCGGCGAGACGCTCTATCCGTACTTGAAGACGCGGTGGGAGCAGCCCGAGTCGGGCGCGGCGGGCGCGCGCGCGAGCGCTCCGGCTCCTCGCTAGACGGCGACGCAAAAAAAACCCCTCTCCGATTTTCACCGAAGAGGGGTCCGAGCCAACGAAGCAGCGGAGGGGGGAGGAGGAGGAGGGGACACTCCGTCGCTGCGCCAGTAGAGGTCTGTTTCCGGCGTCTCGTTCGCCGTGTGGCAAGCGTACATACATGTAGTATGCCGGCGCGCGCGCCCTCAGAAGTGCCGTCATTCAAGCGATCCGGCGCCATGAGATCACGGTCCATGCACGGTCCTCCGGTCGCCGCGCGATCCAGTCGAGGCGCGCGAGGCACCGATCTTGTTTCAGCGCGGGGCATGAGCCAGCCGAGCAGCCAGCGCGATCCGAAGCAGAACGGCAAGAAGCCGCCCTTTCACGAGAAAACTCAGGATGCTCCCGGCCGCGAGACCGAGATGCGAACGAAGCCCGACCACGGCGAGGAGTCGTACAAGGGGTATGGCAGGCTCGCGGACCGTGTGGCGCTCGTGACGGGCGCCGACAGCGGCATCGGCCGCGCGGTCGCGCTCGCGTTTGCGCGCGAAGGTGCCGACGTCGCGATCGCCTACTTGAACGAGCACGACGATGCGAAGGAGACGAAGCGCCTCGTCGAAGAGGCGGGCCGCAAGGCTGTGTTGATCGCCGCGGACTTCGCCGACTCGAAGGAGTGCGCGCGCGTCGTCGACGAGACCGTGAAGGCATTCGGCCGGATCGACGTCCTCGTCAACAACGCAGCGTTCCAGGGCAAGGTCGTCGAGTCGCTCGAGGACATCGACGAGGAGCGCATCGAGCGCTCCTTCCGCGTGAACATCATGGCGATGTTTCACATCGTTCGCCGTGCGCTGCCGCACATGAAGGAGGGCAGCACGATCATCAATACGTCCTCGATCCAGGCCTATCAACCGACCCCGACCATCCTCGATTACGCGACGACGAAGGGCGCCATCGTCACGTTCACGAAGGGCCTCGCGATGGAGGTGATCAAGAAGGGCATCCGCGCCAACACCGTCGCGCCCGGCCCCGTGTGGACGCCGTTCATCGTGCAATCCTTCGACGAGAAGAGGATCGCCGAGTTCGGCAAGGAGTCGACGATGGGGCGTCCGGCGCAGCCCGCCGAGCTCGCGCCCGCGTACGTGTTCCTCGCATGCAACGAGTCGTCGTACGTGAACGGCGAGGTGCTCGGCGTCACGGGCGGGAAGCCGCTCGGCTGAGCGCGAATGACCGAGCGCGAGAAAATGCTGGCGGGTGAGCTGTACGACCCGCTCGATCCCGAGCTCGTTCGGTTGCGGATGCGCGCCCGCGACCTGTGTCAGGACCTCGCGGCGACCCGCGAGGCGGACGAGGCCGAGCGACGTCGCATCGTCGTCGATCTCCTCGGAAGCGGCGGCGACACCGTCTGGATGCAGCCGCCCTTCCACTGCGACTACGGCTCGAACATCCACGTCGGCGAGAAGGTGTTCTTCAACTTCGGCTGCGTCGTCCTCGACGTGTGCGAGGTCCGCATCGGCAGCTTCACGCTCTTCGGTCCCGCCGTGCAGATCTACGCAGCGACGCACCCCATGAACGCCGAGCTCCGGCGCAAGGTGGAGCTCGGTCGACCGATCACCATCGGCTCCGACGTATGGGTGGGCGGCGGAAGCGTGATCTGCCCGGGCGTGACCATCGGCTCGCGGAGCGTCATCGGCGCGGGGAGCGTCGTCACGCGCGACGTTCCCGACGGCGTCGTGGCCGCCGGGAACCCCGCGCGCGTGCTGCGCGCCGTCGACGAGTGAGGGAGCGAGCGAAGTGAGCGAGTGAGCGAAGCGTTCGCCTACGCGGTCGTCACCTTCGAAGCGAGCACGTCCGCTTTCTCGATCTTCGGGGGCTCCGAGAACAGGTCGCCGGCCTTCGCCATCAAGGCCTTCGCGATCTCGCCGGTGAGGTGCTTGCCGCGGTTCTCGTCGTTCGCGAAGGCATCGACGATGTAGAAGACGTTCGGCTCGGTGCGCAGCGCGAACCATACGGGCGTGAACGCCTCGCCCTGAGCGAGCGGCTGCGCACCCGCGAGGAACTTGCTGACCTCCTCTTCCTTGCCGGCCTTCGCAACGAGTCGAACCACGAGAGCAACCTTGACCATGTGAGCCTCCTATCGGGAGACCCAAAGCTACGTTGCCCCGGTGACCGAGGGGAGTGGCGGATTCGACAACAATGCTATCGTTTCCGCCATGCGGATCGCAGTGCTGGTCCTCGATGGCGTGTTCGATACGGGACTCGCCACCATTTGCGACACGTTGGCCATCGCAAACGCGCTCGCCGCACCGGCGCGGCCTCCTTTCACAGTCGCACGCATCGGCGTCCGCCGCCGAGTGACGACCGGGCAGGACCTGCTCGTTCCGCTGGACGAGCTCCCTCGACGTACGCCCGACCTCGTGGTGGTGCCCGCGCTCGGCGCGAAGACACCCGGCGCTCTCGACGTGATGCTCGAGCGCCCGGACGTCCACGACGCCATGCAGCTGCTCGCGGACTGGGCCGCTCGTGGAACGCCGATCGCGGCGGCGTGCACGGCGACGTTCGTTCTCGGCGCCGCGACGTTGCTCGACGCGCAGCCGGCGACGACGACATGGTGGCTCGCCGCGGCTTTTCGCGAGCGCTTCCCCAAAGTGAAGCTCGACGAATCGCGGATGCTGGTCGAGGCGGGCAGCTTGATCACCGCCGGAGCGGCGCTCGCGCATCTCGACCTCGCGTTGTGGATCGTCCGTCAGAAGAGCCCGTCGCTCGCGCGCGTGACGGCGCGACACCTCGTCTTCGATCAGCGCCCTTCGCAGGGCGCCTATGCGCTGCCGCATCACGTGGCGCACACCGACGAGGTGGTCGAGCGCTTCGAGATCTGGTCGAAGGCGAATCTCGCGAGCTTCTCGCTCGTGGCTGCGGCGCGCGCGGTCGGCGCGAGCCAACGCACGCTCGAACGGCGCGTCCATCACGTGCTCGGCAAGTCACCGCTCTCCTTCATCCAGGATCTCCGCGTTGCGAGCGCGCTCCAGCAGCTCGAGACCACCGAGCGCAGCATCGACGAGATCGCCGCTTTCGTCGGCTACCAGTCCGGCGCCACGCTCCGGATGCTCCTGCGCAAGCGAACGGGCCGGGGCGTTCGCGAGCTGCGCGCGCGCGACTGACCGCGCCACGGAGCATTGCCGAGCCGAGGCGACGAGGCGGCTCCGACCGAGACCCGCTCGGGCGGAGGCCGCCTCGTCTCTTCGTCTCCGGGTCGCGTCGACGCGGCGCGCACGGCGCAGCGTCGACGTCCAACCGAAGGGCTGAGGATGAGCGCGACGCGCTCAGATCCCGAGCTTCACGAGTCCGCCTCGCGGCGTCCCGGGCGTACCGGACCCGACGCCCAGATCGCCTGACGCATCGTGCTCTGCAGCTCGGGATTCTGCGCGAGCGCGTCACGCGACTTCTCGCGACCGTTGCCGAGCGTCGTGCCGGCGAACGACAGGTGATTGCCGCTCTTCTCGACGAGCCCGCGAGCGACGCCCAGATCGATGAGCTCCGCGCACACGTCGACGCCGGTGCCGTAGCGGATCTCGAACTCCGCCTCGGTGAAGGGCGGGGCGCACTTGTTCTTTGCAATCTTGACGCGCGTCCGACCGCCGACGAGCTCGTCGCCGATCTTCACCTGGCCGATCCGGCGAACGTCGAGGCGCATCGACGCGTAGAACTTCAGCGCGTTGCCCCCCGTCGTCGTCTCGGGGTTGCCGAAGGTGTCGCCGATCTTCAGCCGGAGCTGGTTGATGAAGTAGAGCGTCGTGCCCGTGCGATGCGCGATGCCCG
>JAXDMI010000646.1:0-3246 GCA_034666145.1 Myxococcales bacterium
CAGAGCGTCGTTGCGGAGATCCCCAGGACCTCGGCCGCCTTCTCGCGGCTCCCGTCGCAGTCGCGGAGCGCTCCCTCGATGGCCTGACGCTCCGCCGTGTCGACCACGTCCGCGAGCGTCCGACCCGTGCGCGCATTGCCGGCCTCGCTGGGACGAGCTTCGGGCAGCACGTCGTCGCGCGTGACGACGCCGTTCTGCACGAGCGCCACCGCCTGCTCGATCATGTGCTCGAGCTCGCGAATGTTGCCGGGGAAATCGTAGGTGTTCAGCGCCTCGAGCACGCCTTCATCGAGGCGCGCCTTCGTGCCCATCTTCTTGTTGTACTTCTCCATGAAGTACGTGAGCAGATCGGGGAGGTCCTCGCGTCGCTCGCGAAGCGCGTGCAGCTGGAAGCGCGCGACGTTGAGCCGGTAGTAGAGGTCCTGGCGGAAGCGCTTCTCGGCGATGGCCGTGAGGAGGTCCTGGTTGGTCGCGGCGATGATGCGCACGTCGACCTGGATCGGCTTGTTCTCGCCGACGCGACGGATCTCGCTCTCCTGGATGACGCGCAGGAGCTTCGCCTGAAAGGCCGGCGACGTCTCCGCGATCTCGTCGAAGAAGAACGTGCCCCCGTCGGCCTCCTCGAAGAGGCCCTTGCGTGCCGCGATGGCGCCCGTGAACGAGCCCTTGGCGTGTCCGAAGAGCTCGCTCTCGAGGAGCGTGTCGGTGATGGCCGCGCAGTTGACCGGCACGAACATGCGGTCGGAGCGCTTGCTGTTCGCATGGATGGCCTTGGCGACCAGCTCCTTGCCGGTGCCGCTCTCGCCGGTGATGAGAACGATGGCGTCGGTGGGAGCGATGCGGACGATGCGCCCGAGCACCTCGCGGACCGAGCGCGAGCGACCGACGATGTTCTCGAACTTGTAACGGTCCTTGAACTCGACGGCGAGGAGCGCGACCTCGCTGGCGAGGCGCCGGTTGTCGAGCGCTTTGCCGACCTTCACGAGCAGCTCTTGCTCGGTGAAGGGCTTCTGGATGTAGTCGAACGCACCGAAGCGCATGGCCTCGACGGCGCTCTCGATGGTGCCGTACGCGGTCATCACGATGACCTCGGTCATGGGCTGCGCGGTCTTCACCGCGCGAAGCACGTCGATGCCGTCCTTCGACCCCATGCGAAGATCGGTCAGGACCACGTCGTAGGCGCCGGCGCCGCCGCGCTCCGAGCCTTCCTCACCGTTCTGCGCTTCGTCGACCTCGAAGCCCGCTCCGCGAAGCATCATCGCGAGCGTGGTGCGCATGTTGCGCTGGTCGTCGACGATGAGGAGCTTGGCCATGGATGGGTGCCTGGTGGCGGTCAGTCGTCAGTCGTTCGGCGCCCCGTTGCGGATCCAGGTCTGCATACGGTCGATCTCGTCCGGCTTGAAGTAGAAATCCGTGGGCACCTTCGGCATGCCCTTGGCTTCGTCCTTCATGCCGCCGTTCGTGATGTGGCGGACGACCCTGAAGAGATAAGCATTGTCGGGCGCCGTGACATCGGAATCGGCGACGAGCGGCACGGTGCTGATGTTGGGATCGACGTCGACCTTGTGGCGCATCGTGTCCCAGCAGCTGTCCCTGTCGGCGCAGACGAAGTTGGAGCCCTTCGCGCCGAGGCCGGTCGCGTCGGCGTGGCACGACGTCCGGCCTGCGCAGCTCGAGAGGGCCCGGCGACCGAAGAAGTCGCGGTAGAGACCGCGCCACGACGTCGCCGGTGCATCCGAGAAGGTCGGCTCGGTGACGGGGACGACCAGCGGCACCGGCGCCTGCGCGTCGTAGCCCGGTCGCGGTGCGCCCCCCACGACTTCACCCGATGCGCTCGTGCACGAGGCCACCGAGACCAGCGCGAGCGCGAGTGCCGGACGGAGGAGCATCGTCGATCCGCTCAGAACATCACGCCGAGGATGAGCCGGACCGTCTGCGCCGTCGAGAGATCGAAGCTCACGTTGGTCGGCACGGCGGGGCCCGTCGTCTGGCCGGGTAGGTAGTCGAGGCCGCCGAGCGGGAAGAAGACGCCGTACTGGAGCGCGCTGTAGAAGCCGCCCATCTTGTTCGGGTCGTCGTTCAGCGAGCCGTCCTTCGACTGATAGTAGACCTGGAGATCGAGCTCGACGCCGAGGTCACGCTTGTTGCCGGGCGTCTGGATGTACTCGCTCGCGCGGCTCCAGATGATCGCCGCACCGCCGCCGAACTTCTGACCGTTCGGGTTCCGCAGGAAGTCGTATTCGACGCTCGGGCGGAAGTAGTACGCGCCCTGGATGCGCGTCATGATGCGACGGAAGAAGATGTAGTCGACCTGGTACGACGGGTGGAACCGGAACTCGCTGATCGCGCCTTCGCTCTGGCGAACCTGGAGGCCGTTCGGGCCGGGCGCGAGGCCTTCGACGTGCGGGTCGCCGCTCGCCCAGCCGAAGCCGAACTGGACGCGGAGCTTGTCCTCGACGGCGCGCAGCTCGGTCTGCGTCGCGAGACCCCACTCGCGGACGTCGATGCCCTTCGCGCTCGCGGGCGAGTTGTCGATCGAGCCCTGGATGGTCGCGAGCTCGCCTTCGATGCGGAGCTTGCCCCAGAGGATCTGGAGCCATGCGTCGGGGATGAGCGCGTACGCGCCGCGGCGCTCGAAGCCGTTGTTGTTCGATGCGGGGTCGGAGGTGATCGGGTTCTGGCCGGCGACGACGTCGAGGTACTGCGTGCGATAGACGGTGTAGAGACCGCCGTTCACCACGACCTCGTTGCGCGCGAGCTTGAGGCGCTGCAGCTCGGGGTTCGTGCGGCGCGCGATGAACGCCACCCACTGGTTCACGTTCGTGAGGTTGGCGGTGTTGTACGGCTGGCCGCCGTAGACGTCGTACGGCGACGCGTTCGTCGGGCCGGTCGAGACGAAGTCCCACGCGCCGCCGAAGTACAAGTCCATCGACTTGAGGCCGGACACGAACATGATGCGGTCGGCGTTCGACTGGTAATCGTGGTCGATGCCGTCACCCGAGTTGACGAGCATGCCGAGGCCCCAGTGGCTGGGCATGCGGCCGAAGCGGATCTGACCGAGCGGCGTGAGGTACTCGGCCCACGCGCGCTGCACGTCGATCGAGTTGCGATAGCCGTTCACGCCCGCGGTGGGGGGCGACTGCGTCGTGGAGAACGCGCCGAGCGGCGCGTAGCCGTTGTAGCCGTTGATGGCGGGCCGATACCCGGTCGAGCCGGCGCCGCTCGGGCTGAGCGCGTACGCATCGG
>JAXDMI010000647.1:0-2911 GCA_034666145.1 Myxococcales bacterium
AATTACGCGTCTTTCATGCGACGTGAGAAGCGCCTAGTGCATACGTCGACCCCGACAGGGCACGAGACAAATTGCCACCGGCGGGACAAAAAAGCCACGCGTGAGACGCTCTGCCCTATCCGTATGATGATAGCGCAGCTGCAGCGTGAGCCGCTTCGATGAGCGGGGACACGGTCGCGTTCCGGGGAAAGCCGCGACAGTGACTCGGCGCGATGGCGCCGTATCTCATTGATTTCATTGGTGCGAGAGGCCTCCGTACCGCGGATCCGGCGGGCACCTCCCTTGCACCACACGGTGGGAGACCGAACGCCCATGCGACCCGCCGCTACCGCCCTCTTCTTCGTGCTGTCCGTTCTCGCGAGCGCGGGCGCTGCGCGTGCGGCCGAGCCGACGCTCGAGCCCCCCGAGCTCGAGCCGCGCACGACCGTCGTGAACGCGGGGCCGGATCGGCTCCTCCTCGCGACAGGCGCGGCCACGTTTGCCTTCGCGTACGGAGGCTCGTTGTGGGTCGGCGCCACGACGACGCGCTCGTCGGACCGCGCGCTCTTGATCCCGTTCGCCGGACCGTGGGTCGCGCTCGGCGCGCGAGGCACGTGCGGCGAGAGTGGAGTCGCCTGCGGCCAGCAGTCCACGTACGCGGGGCTGCTCATCACGGATGGTCTCGTGCAGGCCGCGAGCGCCGTGCAGATCGCTCTCGCATTCCTCCATCGCGAGCTCCGTCAGAAGCCCGATCCGGTGATCCGGACCGCTCGCGTCACTCTCGCTCCGTCGCGCCCGTCGGGGGGCGGTCTTGCGCTCGCGGCCATCGGACAGTTTTGAGCACGCCGACCAAAGAAGGAGACAGACATGACCGACAAGGACCTCTCGAAGAAGAACGAAAAGAACGAGAACAACGACGTCAAGAAGTCGCCGCGCGCCCCTGCGCCGTCCCTTACCGATCAGGAGCGCGGCGATTGGGAGGGCATGGGCCAAAGTCGCTACCAGCCGGATGCGCCAGCGGCTTCGAAGCCCGTAGGAACGCCGACGCCAGGCTCCAATTCGCTCGCGGGCGAGAAACAGAAGTGAGCCATGGCATCGCGTTGGGAGCCGTTTGCCGAGATCGCGTGGAGGCCGAACAACTGTGACCCCGCCGCCGACGCGGGGTGGTTCACGCCGGCCGTCGACATCGTCGAGGACGAAGAGTCGTTCGTCCTCGACGTCGAGCTACCGGGGCTGCGCCCCGAGGAGGTGAGCGTATCGTTCGACGATCACGTGCTCACCATTCGCGGCGAGCGAAAGATCGAGACCGCGGAGGGTGAGGCCTATCACCGCCGCGAGCGTTCGCACGGCGCGTTCTGTCGCGCGTTCGCACTGCCCGACGAGGTCGACAGCGCCGAAGCGGTCGCGGTCATGGCCGAAGGTGTCCTCACGCTCCGGGTTCCGAAGCGCGAGCCGCAGAGCGCATCTCCGTCGTCGCTCGATCCTCTTCGCCGCGCATCCTGAGCGCCGCGCGAGTGCTATGGTCCCGCGTCGCCGCCTTGTGGCGTCGATGCGTGTCGACCACGTGGCGTTGTTGCGCGGTGTGGCAGCGACGCGTGTTTCGGGGCGTATTGTCTCGCTCCAGTGAGCCGAAGCAGGCGAAATGCGGCGTTACGCGCTGGCATGAACCATGCTCGACGGGCTCCCGGACTTCATGATGTACACCCCGAGAGGCACGCGATGAAGAAGACCGAAGTCCTCGTCGTCGACGACGAGCGCGACACGTGTGAGCTGCTCGAGATGGCGCTCGCGCGGCAGGGAATGCAGGTGACGACCTGCACGACCGCCGCCGACGCTCTCGAGAAGATCGCGTCGCGCGACTTCGACGTCGTTTTGACCGACCTCAGCATGCCCGAGACGAGCGGGCTCGAGGTCTGCGAGCGGGTCATTGCCCTGCGCCCCGATGTTCCCGTCGTGCTGATCACCGGCCACGCGACGCTCGAGACCGCGATGGGCGCCATCCGCGCCGGCGCTTACGACTTCGTGACGAAGCCGATCGAGAGCAAGACGCTCGGGGTCGTCGTCTCGCGCGCCGTGCAGCACCGTCGTCTCCGCGAGCAGATCAAGCAGCTCCGCGCGGCACGTGACGCGAACGTCAGCCTGATCGTCGGCGGCAGCCCCGCGATGCGCAAGGTCGCCGACCTCATCGATCGCGTCGGCGATAGCGATGCGTCCGTGCTCATCCACGGCGAGACCGGCACCGGCAAAGAGCTCGTCGCCCGCGCCGTTCACAACAAGAGCAAGCGCCGCGAAGGACCGTTCGTCGCCATCAACTGCGCCGCCGTCCCCCACTCTCTCCTCGAGAGCGAGCTCTTCGGTCATGCGCGCGGCGCGTTCACGGACGCCAAGGCCACGCGCGTCGGCCTCTTCCAGCAGGCGAACGGCGGAACGCTCTTCCTCGACGAGATCGGCGAGCTCCCCATCGACGTGCAGCCGAAGCTCCTTCGCGCGCTCCAGGAGCGCAAGGTGCGGCCCGTCGGCGACAACCGCGAGATCCCGTACGACGCGCGCATCGTCGCCGCGACCAACCGCGATCTCGAGAACGAGGTCCGCGAGAAGCGATTCCGCGAAGACCTCTACTACCGCATCAACGTCGTGAAGGTGGAGGTCCCGCCGCTGCGTTCGCGTGGCTCCGACACGCTCCATCTCGCGCATCACTTCCTCAAGGTGTTCGCGGAGCGCAGCGGCAAGCCCACCCTCGAGCTGTCGGAGCGCGCTGCCGAGCGTCTCATGGCGTACGAGTGGCCGGGCAACGTCCGCGAGCTGGAGAACTGCATCGAGCACGCCGTCGCGCTCGCCCGTTTCGATCAGGTGACCGTCGAGGACCTTCCCGAGAAGCTTCGGGGCTACCTCGCGGGGAGCTTCGTCGCGACCGCCAACGATCCGACCGAGA